>NZ_JBFTMK010000172.1:0-8586 GCF_056396965.1 Pseudomonas sp. 05N434 | reverse complement strand
TTGACSGTCTTGATSGCCATCATCGGSCCTTCGAAGGTCGACATGCCGTAGAACGCCAGSGACACCACGAGGAAGCGCAGGATCGGGTCGCTGCGCAACTTATGCCAGGCACCCGACAGGGTCATCATGCCGTTGATCATCCCGCCCCAGCTCGGCGCCAGCAGGATCAGCGACATCACCATGCCCAACGACTGTGCCCAGTCTGGCAGCGCGGTGTAGTGCAAGTGGTGGGGACCGGCCCAGATGTACAGGGTGATCAGCGCCCAGAAGTGCACGATCGACAAGCGATAGGAATACACCGGGCGTTCGGCCTGTTTCGGCACGAAGTAGTACATCATCCCGAGGAAACCGGCGGTGAGGAAAAAGCCTACGGCGTTGTGGCCGTACCACCACTGCACCATGGCATCGGTCGCACCGGAGTACAGCGAGTAGGACTTGGTCAGACTCACCGGCAATTCCAGGTTGTTGACGATGTGCAGGATTGCCACGGTGATGATGAATCCACCGAAGAACCAGTTACCGACATAGATGTGCTTGGTCTTGCGTTGCATGATCGTGCCGAAGAACACGATGGCGTAAGCCACCCAGACGATGGTGATCAGGATGTCGATCGGCCATTCCAGTTCGGCGTATTCCTTGGAGCTGGTGTAACCCAGCGGCAGGCTGATCGCCGCCAACAGGATCACCAGTTGCCAGCCCCAGAAGCAGAACGCGGCGATTTTCGGCGCAAACAATCGAGTCTGGCAGGTACGCTGTACCGAGTAGAACGAACTGGCGAACAACGCACAGCCGCCGAAGGCGAAGATCACCGCGTTGGTGTGCAGCGGGCGCAACCGGCCGAAACTGGTCCATGGCAGATTGAAGTYGAGTTCGGGCCAGACCAACTGGGCGGCGAGAAAAACCCCGAGCCCCATGCCGACGATGCCCCACACCACCGTCATAATGGCGAATTGGCGGACCACCTTGTAGTTGTAGGCGGTACTGATAGAAGTGTTCATGGTTCCCCATCCACGGTTCAGCCGAAGTGAGGGCCCGTCTTTGCGAGTAAACCGCGCAAGGCAGACGCTCCCTTCGCCTGGAGTTATAGGCAGACTAAAAGCGAGGCAAGCATGGACAAACAGCACAAGGCCAGTATTGACGGGGATCAATGGGCGCAGTGCGTGCGGGATCACGGATGGTTGTGGAATGCCGCCTCGGTGCCGGCCTCGGCGACACTGATTCTCGCCCATGGCGCCGGTGCGCCGATGGACAGCGGCTGGATGAGCGACATGGCTGCGCGCCTTGCCACGCAAGGCGTCAACGTGCTGCGCTTCGAGTTTCCGTACATGGCCCAACGGCGAGTGGACGGCGGCAAGCGCCCACCGAACCCGGCGCCGAAACTGCTGGAGTGCTGGCGCGAGGTGTACGCCGTGGTGCGACGCCATGTCACTGGGCGTCTGGCCATTGGCGGCAAGTCCATGGGCGGGCGGATGGCCAGTCTTTTGGCCGATGAGCTGGAAGCGGATGCGCTGGTGTGCCTCGGTTATCCGTTTTATGCCGTCGGCAAACCGGAGAAACCTCGGGTTGAGCATTTGGCTGCGCTAAAGACACGGACGTTGATTGTGCAGGGTGAGCGCGATGCGCTGGGCAATCGTGAGGCCGTTGAGGCTTATACGTTGGCGCCGGGTATCGAGGTGTTCTGGCTTGAGGCGGCGGATCATGATTTGAAGCCGTTGAAGGCTTCAGGGTTTACGCATGAGCAGCATTTGGACGCGACAGCGAAGAAGGTCGCCGGATTTTTGTGAGAAGCAAGATCAAAAGATCGCAGCCTTCGGCAGCTCCTACGGGGTGTACGCCGTTCAAATGTAGGAGCCGGCGCAGCCTGCGATCTTTTGACTTTGTTGTCAGCGGTTAAACCGCTCCACCAACGAATACTGGGTATTCGCCGTCTTGGTCAGTTCTTCACTCAGTAGCGCCGAGTTCTGTGCCTGTTCCGAGGTCTGATCAGCCAGTTGCGAGATGTTGCTGATGTTGCGGCTGATTTCTTCGGCCACCGAACTTTGCTCTTCGGTCGCGGCAGCGATTTGGGTGGTCATGTCGGTGATGTGGGCTACCGCTTCGCTGATGCCCACCAGCGCCTGATCCGCTTCCAATACCCGCGCCACACCTTCTTCAGCCTGGCGATGGCCGGCCTCCATGGTTTGCACCGCCGTGCTGGCGGTTTGTTGCAGCTTGGCGATCAGGGCGTGGATCTGCCCGGTGGATTCGCTGGTGCGCTGCGCCAATTGGCGCACTTCGTCGGCCACCACCGCAAAACCACGGCCCATCTCACCAGCACGGGCGGCTTCGATCGCAGCGTTCAAGGCGAGCAGGTTGGTCTGGTCGGCAATGCCTTTGATCACATCGACCACGCCACCGATTTCGTCGCTGTCCTTGGCCAGTTGAGTGACCGTCAGACCGGTTTCACCGACCACCACCGACAGGCGTTGAATGGCTTCGCGGGTTTCACCTGCGATGTCGCGACCGCGACCGGTCAGGCGATTGGCTTCCTGAGTGGCGTCGGCGGTGCGCTGCACGTGACTGGCGACTTCCTGAGTGGTAGCGGCCATCTGATTGACGGCGGTCGCCACTTGCTCGGTTTCGACGCGCTGACGTTCCAGGCCGGTGGAGCTGTTATGGGCCAGCGTGTCGGACTGTTTCGCTTGTTCGTTCAGATGCTCGGCGGTGTCTTGCAGGCGCGTCAGGCAGGTTTTCAGGCGAGCTTCCTGGCTGAGAATGGACATTTCCAAGCGTGCCTGGGCACCGCGGCTGTCGGTGTACATCTGCGCGATCAGCGGGTCGGACGTGGTCTGTTCGGCCAGGCGCAGCAAGCGCTTGATGCCGCGCTGTTGCCAGCTCAAGCCCATCAAGCCCAACGGCACCGAAAGACCGGCGGCGAGGGCGAAGCCCCATTGCGACGTCAGGGTGGCGCCGATCATGAAGCTCAACTGGCTGACCAGAATGAACGGCAGCCAGTCCTGAAGCACCGGCAACCACTTATCCCTTTGAGGAACGGCTGACTTGCCCTGATTGATGCGTTGGTAGAGCGCTTCGGCACGGCGGATCTGCTCGGCGGTGGGCTTGACCCGCACCGACTCGTAACCGATCACCTGATTGCCTTCGAACACCGGTGTGACATAGGCGTTAACCCAGTAGTGGTCACCGGTCTTGCAGCGATTCTTGACAATGCCCATCCATGGCAAGCCTTGTTTCAGTGTGCCCCACATGTGCGCGAACACCGCAGACGGGACGTCGGGATGACGAACCAGGTTATGCGGCGCACGGATCAGTTCTTCACGCGAAAACCCGCTGATTTCGACGAAAGCATCGTTGCAGTAGGTGATCATGCCCTTGGCATCGGTGGTGGAAATCAACCGTTGCTGCGCCGGGAAGGTCCGTTCGCGTTGTGTAATGGACTGGTTGTTACGCATGGCTTTTTCAATCCGCAAGGCTTTGATGGTGTATCGGCATCGTTGGGCATTTATTGAAGTTTTTTTTCAATAAATCAGTAACGCGTCGCAAAACGACCGCTGCGTCATCATCCCGCGAGCATCGGATACGTGAACAAGCCGAAATGCAGCAGATTCAAACCAAAATGGGTGGCGATGGCCGCACCCAGCCCACCGAACCGGTAGGCCAGGCCATAGCCGACACCGGCCAGGCTGGCCAGCAACACCCATTGCCAGCCAGCGCCCAGATGAACGAGGCCAAATAGCAATGATGCGAGCACCAGCGCGAGGCTTTCACCATAAGGCAGGTGTTTAAACTGCCGGCTCAGACCGCCCTGGATGTAGCCGCGAAACAGCGCTTCTTCCACCAGCGTCACCAGCAACAGATTGTTCAGCATCCACAGCCAGGCCTGATCCGGCCATTTCGGTGCCCAACTGATCACCCCCAGCAATAGCGCACCACCCAGAGCCAGTACGGCACTCACGGTCAGGGCGAGGGCGGTGGCATACACCGACAGGCGCAGGGAGCGCCGGCCGACAATCCATGGGCAGACCAGTAACAGCCAGAAGCCGATCAGGGGTTTGTCCTGATTCAGGTACATGGCGAACCGCACGGCATCGTCGGTGAAACGCAGGGGATCGATAGCGCGACCGTTGTAGAAACCGGGAAGCCAGTGTGTCGCCAGCGCCACCGCCAAGACGATGAACAAGCCGTGGCCGAGGTAGCGGCCGAGGGGGATCTGTTGTTGGCGAACGGCGAAACCGGCGATCAGCAGTAACCCGAAAGAAATGGCAGCCAGCCAGCCGAGATGGCCGTAGATCAAAGCCAGGCTGTAGCCGAGCGAGAGAAGTGCCAGATAGATCCATGGCAGAGCGATCATTTGAAGTCCTTGAGGGCGGAGGTGCCTGTTTTCTTGGGGCGCGCAATTATAGAGACATACACCGCCCAAACAAAAACACCGCCCGAAGGCGGTGTCGTTGTCGGCGGAGGCGTTACGAGGCAATCAACTGCCGCAACACGTAATGCAAAATCCCTCCGGCCTTGAAGTACTCCACTTCGTTCAGGGTATCGATCCGGCACAATACCTCGACCTTCTCCTGGCTGCCGTCTTCACGGGTGATGACCAGCGTCAGGTTCATCCGCGGAGTCAGTTCGACGCCCGTCAGGCCAAGAATGTCCAGGGTTTCCTTGCCAGTGAGGTTCAGGCTCTTGCGGTTCTGATCCAGCTTGAACTGCAGCGGCAACACGCCCATGCCCACCAGATTTGAACGGTGAATCCGCTCGAAGCTTTCTGCGATGACGGCTTTGACCCCCAGCAGGTTGGTGCCCTTGGCCGCCCAGTCACGGCTCGATCCAGTGCCGTATTCTTGCCCGGCGATCACCACCAGCGGCGTGCCCGATGCCTGGTAACGCATGGCCGCGTCGTAGATCGGCAGTTTTTCCCCGGTCGGAATGTAAATCGTGTTGCCGCCTTCTTCACCACCGAGCATTTCGTTGCGAATGCGGATGTTGGCGAAGGTGCCGCGCATCATCACTTCGTGGTTACCGCGACGCGAGCCGTAGGAGTTGAAGTCCCGTGGTTCCACCCCTTGTTCGCGCAGGTAACGGCCGGCAGGGCTGTCGGTCTTGATGTTGCCGGCGGGGGAGATGTGGTCGGTGGTTACCGAATCGCCGAGCAGCGCGAGGACTTTCGCCCCTTCGACATCCTTGACCACTGGCGCAGGGCCGCCAATGTCATCGAAGAAGGGCGGGTGCTGGATATACGTCGAATCGTTGTTCCAGACATAAGTCGCTGCCTGCGGCACTTCGATGGCTTGCCACTGCTCGTCGCCGGCGAACACTTCGGCGTACTCCTTGTGGAACATTGCGGTGTTCACCTGAGTTACCGCGTCGGCGATTTCCTTGGTGCTCGGCCAGATGTCTCGCAGGTAAACCGGGTGGCCGTCCTTGTCGTTTCCCAAGGGCTCGCTGCTGATGTCGATGCGCACCGTGCCGGCCAGCGCGTAGGCGACGACCAGGGGCGGGGAGGCCAGCCAGTTGGTTTTCACCAGCGGATGCACGCGGCCTTCGAAGTTGCGGTTGCCCGACAGCACCGAGGCGACGGTCAGGTCGGCTTTCTGGATGGCTTTTTCAATCGGCTCCGGCAACGGCCCGGAGTTGCCGATGCAGGTGGTGCAGCCATAACCGACCAGGGCAAAACCGAGTTGGTCGAGGTATTGGGTCAGACCGGCTGCCTTGTAATAGTCGGTGACCACTTTCGAACCGGGGGCCAGGGAACTCTTGACCCAGGGTTTGCGCTTGAGGCCTTTTTCCACGGCTTTTTTCGCCACCAGTCCGGCTGCCATCATCACACTGGGATTGGAGGTGTTGGTGCAGGAGGTGAYCGCGGCAATCACCACCGCACCGTTTTTCAGCCGATGCGTATGGCCTTCGTGGGCGTAGTCCGCTTCACCGATCAGATCGGCGTTGCCTACCGCGACGCCACCGCCGCCCTCACTTTCGAGGCGACCTTCTTCCTTGCTGGTCGGTTTGATTTGCAGGCCGAGAAAGTCAGTGAACGCTTGCGCCACATTCGGCAACGAGACGCGGTCTTGTGGGCGTTTCGGTCCGGCGAGGCTGGCCTCGACGCTGCCCATGTCCAGGGCCAGGCTGTCGGTGAACACCGGCTCCTTGCCGGGCAGGCGCCACAGGCCCTGGGTCTTGCTGTAGGCCTCCACCAGTTTCACGGTTTCCGAGGTACGGCCGGACAGGCGCAGGTACTCCAGGGTCACCTCGTCCACCGGGAAGAAGCCGCAGGTGGCGCCGTATTCCGGAGCCATGTTCGCAATGGTCGCGCGGTCGGCCAGCGGCAGGTCGGCGAGGCCGTCGCCGTAGAACTCGACGAATTTGCCGACCACGCCTTTCTTGCGCAGCATCTGGGTGACGGTCAGCACCAGGTCGGTGGCGGTGATGCCTTCCTTGAGCTTGCCAGTGAGTTTGAAGCCGATCACTTCCGGAATCAGCATCGACACCGGTTGGCCCAGCATCGCCGCTTCCGCTTCGATCCCGCCGACGCCCCAGCCGAGTACGCCGAGGCCGTTGATCATGGTGGTGTGGGAGTCAGTGCCGACCAGGGTGTCGGGGAAAGCATAGGTGCGGCCGTCCTCATCCTTGGTCCAGACCGTGCGTCCTAGGTATTCAAGGTTGACCTGGTGACAGATACCGGTGCCCGGCGGCACCACGCTGAAGTTGGCGAAGGCGCTCTGACCCCAGCGCAGGAAGGCGTACCGCTCGTGGTTGCGCTGCATTTCGATGTCGACGTTCTGTTCGAAGGCGCTTGAGCTGGCGAACTTGTCGACCATCACCGAGTGGTCGATCACCAGGTCCACCGGCGACAGCGGATTGATGCGCTGTGGGTCGCCACCGGCCTTGGCCATGGCGGCGCGCATGGCGGCCAGGTCGACCACGGCCGGGACGCCGGTAAAGTCCTGCATCAATACCCGCGCGGGGCGGTATTGGATTTCGCGGTCGGAGCGACGCTCCTTGAGCCAGGCGGCAATCGCCTTGAGGTCGGCGCCGGTGACGGTTTTCTCGTCCTCCCAGCGCAGCAGGTTTTCCAGCAGCACTTTCAACGACATGGGCAGCTTGTCGAGGTCACCCAGGCTCTTGGCGGCTTCGCGCAGGCTGAAATAGTGGTAGGTCTTGTCGTCGACTTGTAAGGTTTTAAGGGTTTTCAGGCTATCGAGGGACGGCATTGAAATGACTCCTTTAAGTCCGCACGGCTACGGACGGAGGGAAGGGCAGAGGTTTAAACCTAGTCCTGTTTGGTGCTTAAGGCTAATAACTGGACCCTAAGGGCAAGTCCAAGGTTCCGAACTCGGCTATCATGCGCCGGTTTTCGTGACAGGCTTTGCTTCAACGCAAGCCTGGGCATCGCGCAGTGGCGCAATTTTTCCGCCAACTGCCCAGGAGTAAGAATGAACACCCTCTTTATGCATTGCCGACCGGGCTTCGAAGGCGAAGTCTGTTCCGAGATTTCCGAACATGCCGCGCGGCTGAACGTGGCCGGTTATGCCAAGGCCAAAACCGCCAGCGCCTATGCCGAATTCATCTGCACCGAAGAAGACGGCGCCGAACGCCTGATGCGTGGCCAGCGTTTCGCCGACCTGATCTTCCCGCGCCAGTGGGCCCGTGGGATCTTTATTGATCTGCCGGAAACCGACCGCATCAGCGTGATCCTCGCCCACATGGCGGACTTCCCGCTGTGCGGCAGCCTGTGGCTGGAAATGGTCGACACCAACGATGGCAAAGAGCTGTCGAACTTCTGCAAGAAGTTTGAAGTGCACCTGCGCAAGGCGTTGATGGCGGCCGGCAAACTGGTGGAAGACCCCAACAAGCCGCGCCTGCTGCTGACCTTCAAGAGCGGCCGCGAAGTGTTCATGGGGCTGGCGGAGTCGAACAACTCGGCGATGTGGCCGATGGGCATTCCGCGCCTGAAGTTCCCCCGTGAAGCGCCGAGCCGTTCGACGTTGAAGCTGGAAGAGGCGTGGCATCACTTCATTCCCCGCGACCAGTGGGATGAGCGTCTGCACAGCGACATGACCGGTGTCGACCTCGGCGCCGCCCCTGGCGGCTGGACCTGGCAACTGGTCAACCGCGGCATGCTGGTGACCGCCATCGACAACGGCCCGATGGCCGAAAGCCTGATGGATACCGGTCTGGTGCAGCACTTGATGGCCGACGGTTTCACCTTCAAGCCCAAACAGCCGGTGGACTGGATGGTCTGCGACATCGTCGAGAAGCCGGCGCGTAACGCGGCGATGCTGGAAGAATGGATTGGCGAGGGGCATTGCCGGGAAGCGGTGGTCAACCTCAAGCTGCCGATGAAACAGCGTTATGCCGAAGTGAAGCGCTTGCTGGAGCGTATTGCCGAGGGGTTCAAGGCGCGGGGCATTCGGGTTGAAATCGGCTGCAAGCAGCTGTATCACGACCGTGAAGAAGTGACCTGCCATTTGCGCCGGCTTGACGTGAAAAAACCGAAATCCCGCTGATTCATACGGTCCCGCTCCCATAGGTGACCGAACACCCGGCAATGCGCGACAATGCCGGCAAGTTTCAGGAGTAAACCATGAGTGAAAT
>NZ_JBFTMK010000171.1:0-16617 GCF_056396965.1 Pseudomonas sp. 05N434 | reverse complement strand
ACGCAACAAGGCCTCGAAACCGACGACCTCGCCACGACGCATGTTCACCTTGGGCTGAAAGTGCAGGCGAAATTCACCGGCGACCAGCGCCTGACGCACCCGCTCGACGGTCTGGTGCGTGGCTTTGACCTCTTGATCCCGGGACACATCGAACAGATGGAAGCGGTTTCGCCCGCGCTGCTTGGCCACATACATCGCCTGGTCGGCGTGGCGCAGCAGGGTTTCGGCATCTTCGTTGTCATGGGGAAACAGGGTGACGCCGATACTGGCAAACACATTGATGTCCTTGCCGTGCAATGTGTATGGCGCCGAGATCGCCCCCAGCACGCGACTCAACGCCGCGCGCAATTCCGGCAGATCACGCACGTAACGCAACACCAGCACGAACTCGTCACCGGCCAATCGCGCCACCACATCTTCGCCGCGCACAATGTCACGCAGACGCTTGGCCACTTCCACCAGCAACATATCGCCACTGGCGTGACCGTAGCCGTCGTTGACCGCTTTGAACCCGTCGAGGTCAAGCATGCACACTGCCAGCGGAATGTTTTCCTGCCGGGAAAACTCCAGCGCCTGATCCAGCAGATCCGACAGGAACGCGCGATTGGGCAGCCCGGTCAGCACGTCATGCCCGACCCGCCATTGCAGGGATTGCAGCAATTGGCGTTTTTCGCTGATGTCGAAACGAATCGACAGGTATCGGTCAACGAGCCCGGTGGTGTCGTCGAGCACCGGCACCATTGTGCTGTCGACCCAATACAACCTGCCATCCTTGGCGCGATTACAGATTTCGCCCTTCCAGACATTGCCCAGAGCAATGGTGCGCCACATGGCAGCGAAGAAATCGGCGGAATGCAGGCCGGAGTTCAGCAGGCGATGGTTTTGCCCCAGCAATTCCTCGCGGCTGTAGCCGGACACGACGCAGAATTGATCGTTGACGTAAGTAATCCGGCCGTTGAGATCAGTCTCGGAAAAAATTGCGGCGGCATCCACGGCCCTGCGGTATTTCTCATCCATGAGTGAGGCTCACTGTCGCTAGCGGAGGTACCGCTCGACCAGTGCAGGATGCCCGGAAGAGATGTTTTGAGACGTACAGCGCAGAGACACGTTATCACTCCATGAACAGCATTTGATGGCCCCTGGACCGCCGAAGATCAACTAGTCTCGGGCAAGGTAGCAACACCGACTCTGGTAACATTTCGCGAGGGTTTCAGACCGCCAACGACTTCTCTGCACACCCGGCAAGGGAAGACAATGCTGGCTGTTTCATATCGCCTAAACTTCAGACAGCAGATCACCAAAACCCCCTCCGAAGCGGCGATTCTACGAAATGCATCACATTTTGCAAAGCAAGGTGATGGATCATGCAGTTGCCTAATGCAAAAATCTATCGTTAAGTTCTTGATTCTAAATGGGAATTGAGCGATGCAAATTTCAAGTTTGGGTCCAGCCATCCGACGCTACCGCAAGGTCGCAGGGCTTACTCAGGCTGAACTCGGCGAAAAAACCGGTTTTGACCCCAAAACCATCAGCCGCTTCGAAACTGGCACCTATACCCCCAGCGTGGAAGCATTGTTCCTGCTTGCCGACGTGCTGGGTGTGAAGCTGAAAGCCTTTTTCGCAGATCTAGGCGACGAGGATGAACAGCGAGCGTACCTGTTCAACGTCATACACAAAGCCACCCCGAAGGATCTGGGAAAGCTGATCGCAGCGGTTGACCAGGCCTTGTCCAAGCCTTGATGCTAACAAATAAAAAAGGAGGCCGACCTGTCGAACGCGACAGATCGGCCTCCTTTTATATATCCCGCTGTTTCATTCGGAAACGACGAAAAGCCGCCCTGGATGAACTCCATGGCAGGTAAAGAAAAACAGTATTTTTAGATAGAAAACACGAGAGAGGGTTCGTGTTGCGTTATGGAGGCAACCCCACCAGCCACACCCCGGCACACAATGTTCCCGCTGTGGCTGCTTCCTTCCGGATCTGACCAGGTTCACGGGTAATCGTTGCGGGGGGACCGATGGGGTCACCATAACGACGCTCACCTGACGGCGAGCCGCGCCATTGTACCTATCTGAGACGAAGTTACAACCGTTCGGGCGGATTAAAAAACATGAGCTGCTTCAAGGACATGCGCCGGCCTTCAAAAGATCGCGACCAGGCCGCGGTCTTTTGATCCTATTGCACCAACACTTCACCCGCCCGGCCGCCCTCTTGCTGGATCACCAGGTGAATGAAGTGCAGCCTGGCGATCACCGCCGGCGGCAAGACGAACGGATAGAAGTCCGGCTGGCCCATACTGCGTGACAACTCGTTGAGCATGCCGGCCAGTTCGATCCACGCGTTGACGAACGACAGGAACGCCGGCCCGCCGGGATGTTGCGGGTCGAACAGCGTACTGGGTGGAAACGGCTGATAGTCGAACTCCATTTCCTGGGCACTCATGCCAAAACACAGAGCGGTGTCCACCGCATCCATCATGTGCAGGTAGTGAGCCCAGGTTTCCGCCCAGTCTTCCCAAGGGTGCATGGTGGCGTAGGCGCTGACGTAATGTTGCTGCCAGTCGAGCGGCGCACCTTGTTGATAATGCTGCTCAAGAGCCTCGGCGTAGCTGGCACGCTCGTCGCCGAACCAACCCATCGTGATGATTGGCCGGCAATAACCAGTTGCACGCAGCCGGGGAATCGAGATTGGCGCAACGGCGGAAAATACCGGCGTCAGGGTCGGCATCGAGCAACCAGGTATCCGCTTGCGGGCCGGGTTGCAGCGATGACAAGCGACTTTGCTGCGGCTGATAGCCCAGTGCCGCCGAACAGGCCAGGCACTGGCTGTTGCGAAAGAACAGCGACTGCCCGCAGCGACAATGCCAGACCTTGCTGTTGCGCGAACGCTCACCCATGAAGGGCGCGGCGATGCGTGAACTGAGCTGTTCGAAGAAGCGGTACATGGCGATCTCTCTTTGGGGACTGCCAAGACTAGATCATTGCTCAGACATGATCGTTCCCACGCTCTGCGTGGGAATGCCGCCCCGGACGCTCCGCGTCCGCTGTGACGCAGAGCGTCACGGGATGCGTTACCACGCAGAGCGTGGGAACGATCAGTTAAACCGAAATATTGTGCTTGCCAAGAAACTCGACAAACGCCTCTTCATCCAACACTTTCAACCCCAGCTCATTGGCCTTGGCCAGCTTCGAACCTGCGCCCGGCCCGGCGACCACGCAATGGGTCTTGGCCGACACCGAACCGGCCACCTTGGCCCCGAGGCTTTCAAGTTTGTCCTTGGCAACGTCGCGACTCATCAGTTCCAGCGAACCGGTCAGCACCCAGGTCTGCCCAGCCAGCGGCAATCCTTCGACGACTTTTTTCTCGCTCTGCCAATGCATGCCGAAATCGCGCAGCTGCTTTTCAGCGGACTCGGCGAGCTGACGGTTTTCTGCGACCGCAAAAAACTCACGCACCGAGGTCGCCTGCTTCTCCGGCAACGCCTGGCGCATGTCCAGCCAGTCAGCATTCATCACCGCTTCAAGCGAGCCGAATTTGTCGGCAAGCTTCTGCGCCCCGCCCGGCCCGACCGAAGGAATGTTCAGCTTGTCGAGAAAACCGCCAAGCGTGGTGCTTGCAGCGAATTCGGCAGCCAACGCTCCCTGATCCTGAATCTGCAGGCCGTGCTTCAACAGATTGGCGATCACCTGCTGGTTATGCGGGTCTTCAAAGAAGCTGTGAATCTCGTGAGCCACTTCCAGCCCGACATCCGGCAAGTACGTGAGCACTTGTGGCAACGCCTGCTGAACCCGCTCCAGCGAGCCGAGAGACCGTGCAAGCACCTTGGCCGTCTCTTCGCCGACATCAGGGATACCCAAGGCATAGATGAACCGCGCCAGGCTCGGGCGCTTGCTGTCTTCGATGGCGCCGAGCAGGTTCTTGCTCGACAGCTCGGCAAAGCCTTCGAGGTCGACGATTTGTTCGAAGGTCAATGCGTACAAATCGGCTGGCGAATTCACCAGACCTTCGTCCACCAGTTGCTCGACGCTCTTCTCGCCCAGCCCTTCGATGTCCATGGCCCGGCGTGAAACGAAGTGAATGATCGCCTGCTTGAGTTGAGCACCGCAGGCCAGACGGCCGACGCAGCGATACACCGCACCTTCGCTGACAGTCTCGCGACCCTTGCTGCGCTTGACCAGTTGCGTACGCTCGACATGCGAACCGCAGACCGGGCAATGCTCGGGAATCTGTACCGGCCGTGCATCCTCAGGACGACGCTCGATGACCACTTGCACCACTTGCGGAATCACGTCACCGGCGCGACGGATGATCACGGTGTCGCCGATCATCAGCCCCAACCGCGCGACCTCATCCATGTTGTGCAACGTCGCATTGGCCACGGTAACACCGGCGACCTTGACCGGTTTCAAGCGTGCCACCGGCGTCACGGCACCGGTGCGACCGACCTGAAACTCCACATCGAGCAACTCGGTGAGCTCTTCCATCGCCGGGAATTTATGCGCGATGGCCCAACGCGGTTCGCGGGCACGGAAACCCAACTCGCGCTRGGAGGCAATGCTGTTGACCTTGAACACCACGCCGTCGATTTCATAGGGCAGCGCATTGCGGCGTTCGCCGATGTCGCGGTAGTAATCCAGGCACTCATCGATGCCACGAGCCGATTTCAATTCATGACTGATCGGCATACCCCAGGCTTTGAGTTGCTGCAGATTGCCAATGTGCGTGTCGGCGATATCGGCGGAAACCTGGCCGATGCCGTAGCAGCAGAATTCCAGCGGACGGTTGGCGGTGATCTTTGAATCCAGCTGCCGCAAGCTACCTGCCGCCGCGTTCCGCGGGTTGGCGAAGGTCTTGCCGCCCATTTCCAGTTGCGTGGCGTTGAGCCGCTCGAAACCGGCCTTGGACATGAACACTTCGCCGCGCACTTCCAGGGTCGCCGGCCAGCCGCTGCCATGCAGCTTGAGCGGGATATTGCGCACGGTGCGCACGTTGACGCTGATGTCTTCGCCCGTGGTGCCATCTCCGCGAGTGGCGCCGCGCACCAGCATGCCATCCTGATACAGCAGGCTGACCGCCAGGCCATCGAGCTTGGGTTCGCAGCTGTACTCCACCGCTGCGCCGCCACCGAACAGGTCGCCGACCGGCAAGTCCAGACCTTCCGTCACCCGGCGATCGAATTCGCGCATGTCGGTTTCTTCGAAGGCGTTGCCAAGGCTGAGCATCGGCACTTCATGACGCACCTGAGTGAACGCCGACAGCGCCGCACTGCCGACGCGCTGGGTCGGCGAGTCGCTGGTGATCAGTTCGGGATGGGCCGCTTCGAGCGCCTTGAGTTCATGGAACAAGCGATCGTATTCGGCGTCCGGAATGCTCGGCTCATCCAGCACATGGTAGCGATAGTTGTGCTGATCGAGCTCGGCGCGCAGCTCTAGAATGCGGGTTTYGGCGGCRGTCATGGGTGTTCTCTCATAAAGCAAAAGAGCAGCCGAGGCTGCTCAATCTTTTAAATACGGTAGCGCAAAGCTGTGGACACTGTGGCGAGGGAGCTTGCTCCCGCTCGGCGGCGAAGCCGTCGTAAATCCAGTGAATGCGGTGTATCTGGATGGGGCTGCTTCGCGGCCCAGCGGGAGCAAGCTCCCTCGCCACAGAAGCCTGCCCCAGTCATTCGTTTAGCGCTTCTGGGTCAATGCGCGGCGTTCGAACTCGACGATGCGCTGACGGTAGTGCTCAATCGTCTGGGCGGTCAGCACGCTGCGCTGGTCGTCCTTCAGTTCGCCGTTCAGCTCCTGGGACAGCTTGCGTGCCGCCGCCACCATCACGTCGAAGGCTTGCTTCGGATGACGCGGGCCTGGCAGACCGAGGAAGAAGCTCACCGCCGGGGTGCTGAAGTGGTCGATATCATCCAGATCGAAAACGCCCGGCTTGACCGCGTTGGCCATCGAGAACAGCACTTCGCCGTTACCGGCCATGCTTTCGTGGCGGTGGAAAATGTCCATCTCGCCGAAACGCAGACCGCTTTCCAGAATGTTCTGCAACAGCGCCGGGCCCTTGAAGCCGGCCGGGTCGCGGCAGATCACACTGATCACCAGCACTTCTTCGGCTTGTGGCTGATCTTTTTCAGGTGAGCTGGCGGACTTGCGGTCATCCGGGAAATCGTTGTCACGGCTGCTGAAGCTCGGGCCACCGTCCAGGTCCAGGCTGAGGTTCATATCGCCTTGCGACGGCTCGCCATGGCCACGCTTGCCGCGCTTGGAACCCGATTCGCGCGGTTCACGGGCAGGCATGCTCACCGACGGCAGGTCGTGCTCGTCCAGTTGCGGTTCTTTCTGGGTGTCCAGCACGCGGGGCGGGCCCAACAGCTCGGCGCTGGTGTCCTCGTCCGGCAGGTTGGACAGACTTCGGTCAAGACGGAATTTCAGTTTTCCCTTGCCGCCGCGCATGCGACGCCAGCCATCGAAAAGAATACCGGCAATGACAATAATGCCGATGACGATCAGCCACTCGCGCAGACCGATTTCCATGTAATCCCGTGCCTCTATAAAAAATGCTGAAAAATAAGGGGTTTACATTGTGTAAACCGCTTTAAAACGTGGCGCCAACTCTATGTTCTGACAGGCGTTTTGCCCACGTATACGAAAAATTGACATTAAACTAGCACGACCAAAGATAACTTTACACCGTCTGTCACAATGGCTTGCGCGAATATGTCGATTGGCCAGCAAGTCAAGCCAGGTAAAAAAGCCCTACAGCTTAAAATTACCTGTCCTACATGCAATGACTCAGGCGTCCACCATGGCCATCGCCTCCTCCACATCCACTGCCACCAGACGCGAGCAACCCGGTTCATGCATCGTCACCCCCATCAATTGATCGGCCATTTCCATGGCGATCTTGTTGTGGGTGATATAGATGAACTGCACCGTCTGCGACATCTCTTTGACCAGCCGTGCGTAGCGTCCAACGTTAGCGTCATCCAATGGCGCGTCAACTTCATCGAGCATGCAGAACGGCGCCGGATTCAACTTGAAGATGGCAAATACCAGGGCCAATGCGGTCAGGGCTTTTTCGCCACCGGAGAGCAAATGGATGGTGCTGTTCTTCTTTCCTGGCGGCCGCGCCATGATCGTTACCCCTGTATCGAGTAGATCTTCGCCCGTCAGTTCCAAATAGGCGCTGCCTCCACCGAAAACTTTTGGGAAAAGGGCCTGTAAACCGCCATTGATCTGATCAAAGGTATCTTTGAAGCGGTTTCGGGTTTCCTTGTCGATCTTGCGAATCACGTTCTCGAGAGTGTCCAGTGCTTCCACCAGATCGTCGTTCTGGGCATCCAGATAACGTTTACGCTCGGATTGTTGCTGGTATTCGTCGATGGCCGCGAGGTTGATCGCGCCGAGGCGCTGAATCCGCGCGGCAATACGCTCGAGTTCTTCTTCGGCGTCTTTCTCGCTGGCCCCGGCCACCAGGGTGGCGAGCACGCCATTGAGATCGTAGCCATCTTCGAGCAATTGATCCTGCAAGGTCTTGCGCCGCACCGTCAACGCTTGCCATTCCATGCGTTGCTGTTCGAGCTGGCTGCGAATCAACTGGGATTGCTGCTCGGCCTGAGTCCGGCGCTTTTCAGCATCGCGCAGTTCACGGTCGGCGTCTTCCATGGCGATTTGCGCGGTCTTGAGCTCTTCGTCGACGGTCATGCGTTTGTCGAGCAACTCTTCGAGCTTCAGCCGCAGCTCTTCCAGCGGTGCCTCGCCCTCTTCCAGATTGAGGCTCAGCTGTTCGCGCTTCTCGGTCAGGCGCTCTGCCTGCATTTCCAGCCGCTCAAGGGCCTGACGGGTGGAATCGTGTTGCGCCTTCAACGACCCCAGGCGCACCGCCAATTGATGCGCATGGTCCTTGTGCTGCCGGGCTTCCTGGCGCACCCGGTCGAGGCGTTCGCGCAGGCTGTCGCGCTGGGCCAGCAGCAACTCGCGCTGCTCGGTATCCAGCGGCTTTCTGCCTCGCTAGCCCGACGTACGCGTAAAAAGTGCCTGCCAACCCAGTAGCCGTCGCGGCTAATCAGGCTTTGGCCAGCAGCCAATTGCCCGCGCAAGGCCAAGGCCTGTTCAAGGCTGTCGACCGGTTTGACCTGCCCCAGCCAAGGTGACAGATCGATCTGCGCCTCAACCTTGTCGAGCAAACTGCCGGGCATGCGCACGCCATCGCTGGCCGGGCTGAGCAGGCGCAGATCGCCTTGGGCGAACCCGGCCAGATCGAAATCACCGAAGTCGTCCACCAGCACCGCTTGCAGGTCGGCGCCGAGCACGGTTTCCACCGCCAGCTCCCAACCCGCTTCAACTTTCAGGCCTTCGGCCAAACGCGGACGATCCGCCAGATGCTGTTCGCGCAGCCATTCGGCGGTGCCGGTGCCCGGATCGAGCGCGGCTTGCTGCAAGGCTTCCAGCGATGCCAGCCGACCGTTGAGCCGCTGCAAATCACCTTGGGCTTGCTGCTGCGCCGACAACGCTTGCTGCAACTCCTGACGCAGTTGCTCAAGACGTTCGACTTGCGCCTCTTCACTGGCCTGCAAGTCTTCCAGCGTCGCCTCGGACGCGGCCAACTGCTCGCTGAGCTCCATGATCGCCGCGTCTTCCGGGTCCGCCGAAAGCAGCGCGCGCTCTTCGGCCAGACGCTTCTGGCGATCGGCCAATCGCTCCATGCTGGTTTCCAGCTGCTGGATCCGCGACTGCTGAACTTCAGCCTGGCGACGCGGCTCGGCGGCGGTGAGGTTGAAGGTGTCCCACTGCTCCTGCCAGCCATGCATGGTGGTTTCGGATTCTTCCAGTGCGGCGGCGGCCTCTTCGGCGGCGGCGCTGGTGACTTCCTGTTCCGGCGTGAGCATGTCCAGCTCTTCGCCCAAAGTCAGCAGTAAGGTGCGGTCATGGCCCAAGTGCGATTCGGTTTCCAGCCGCGCGCGCTCGGCTTCTTTCAGATCGTCCTGCAATTGACGCAAGCGCTGCTGACCGTGCTGGATACTCTGCTCGACCCGGGCGATGTCGCCGCCGACCGAATAGAAGCGCCCCTGCACCAGATTGAAGCGCTCGGACAGGTCGTGATGCCCGTCACGCAGGCGTTCAATGGCCGCGTCGGCGTTGCGCTGCTCGGCCACCAGGGCTTCAAAGGTGATTTCCTGGGTGCCGATGATCGCTTCGCGCTGGCCGACCTGCTCGTTCAGCGCCTGCCAGCGCAAGGCTGACAGCTGAGCCTTGAGCTGACGCTCTTCGCCTTTGTATTCCTGATACTTCTTGGCGGCCTCGGCCTGGCGGTGCAAGCGTTCAAGCTGACGCTCGAGCTCTTCGCGCAGGTCGGTCAGGCGGGCCAGGTTTTCATGGGTGCGGCGGATGCGGTTTTCGGTTTCGCGCCGGCGCTCCTTGTACTTGGAGATGCCCGCCGCTTCTTCGATAAAGTTACGCAGGTCTTCCGGCTTGGCTTCGATCAGCTTGGAGATCATCCCCTGCTCGATGATCGAATAGCTGCGCGGGCCGAGACCGGTGCCGAGGAAAATGTCAGTGATGTCACGACGACGGCATTTGGCGCCGTTGAGGAAATAACTGTTCTGGCTGTCGCGGGTCACTTTGCGGCGGATGGAAATTTCCGCGTAGGCGGCGTATTCGCCGATCAAGGTGCCATCGGAGTTATCGAACACCAGCTCGATGCTCGCCTGGCTCACCGGTTTACGGCTGGTGGAGCCGTTGAAGATGACGTCGGTCATCGACTCGCCGCGCAAGTTCTTGGCCGAGCTCTCGCCCATCACCCAACGCACGGCGTCGATGATGTTCGACTTGCCACAGCCATTGGGCCCGACCACCGCCGCCATGTTACTGGGGAAGTTCACCGTGGTCGGGTCGACGAAGGATTTGAACCCCGCCAGTTTGATGCACTTGAGCCGCACGCTTAAGCGACCGTCAAGGCAGAAACCACCAGATCGCAACTGCGCTGGGCATACGCCGTCAGCACCACGCGGATCTGCGCAAAGTCACGGGCCAGCACGGCGGCCAGCAGGCGTTCGAACAGTTCCAGGAACTCGCTCATCGAGGCCTTGCGCTGCTCCAACGCCAGGAAATACGCACGGCTCATGGCCGGCTGCAGATTCTCGACGGTTTCCTGCAAGTACGGGTTGTTGGCGAACGGATACGCGGCACGCATCACGCTGAAGCTGTCGTCGACGAACGTGCGGATGTCCTGGCGTTCGTAGCTGGCGGTCAGGCGCTGCTGGATCTGCAGGAATGGCGCCATGTCGGCCTGGACTTGCCAACCGCTGGCCACGGCATTGCCGAGCAATATGTACAACTCGCTCATCAGCGTGCACAGGCTCTGCACCTTGTGCGCCGTCAGTTCGGTCACGTGGGCGCCACGTCGCGGCAAAATCGCGATCAAGTGGCGGCGCTCGAGGATCAGCAAGGCCTCACGGACTGAACCGCGGCTGACATTGAGGGCCAGCGTGACCTTCTGTTCCTGGATGCGCTCCCCCGGCTTCATTTCGCCGCGAATGATACGTTCGGCGAGGTGGTGAGCGATTTGCTCGGCGAGGCTGTCCGGCGCCTTGAACGTCATGGTTGTCCTTCAAACTCTTCGATCTGCACAAGCGGCGCAGTGTAGCGCAATTGAGGGGTCATGGCGGAGTGCCCACCCAGCGGTTTTTGGCACGATTCAAGCAAAAAGCAGGCTATCCCGTGAGGGTCAATAATGAAGGAACGAGTCGTTGATCGACAAAATGCCATTTCCTGACCTTTAAGTCAGAAAATCATTGACCGGAAAGTCAGACCTGATAAATTCGGCTCATGTCGGTTAACAACAATAATGAGTTTGCGAGGCCATCCGTGATCCAGTTTTTACTCAACCAGGAACTCCGTAGCGAGCACGCCCTGGACCCGAACCTGACTGTGCTCAATTACTTGCGCGAACATGTGGGCAAACCCGGCACCAAAGAAGGCTGCGCCAGCGGTGACTGTGGCGCGTGCACTGTGGTGGTCGGCGAGCTGCAGACGGATGACGATGGCCGCGAACACATTCGCTATCGCAGCCTCAACTCGTGCCTGACCTTTATTTCGTCGCTGCACGGCAAGCAACTGATCAGCGTCGAAGACCTCAAGCACCAAGGCCAACTGCACAGCGTACAAAAAGCCATGGTCGAGTGCCACGGCTCGCAGTGCGGCTTCTGCACCCCGGGCTTTGTCATGTCGTTGTTCGCCCTGCAAAAGAACAGCGATCAACCGGACTCCCACAAGGCCCATGAAGCGCTGGCCGGCAACCTCTGCCGCTGCACCGGTTATCGGCCGATCCTGGCCGCCGCCGAGCAATCCTGCTGCAACAAGCAACCGGACCAGTTCGATGCTCGCGAAGCGCAAACCATCGCTCGCCTGAAAGCCATCGCCCCCACCGACATCGGTGAACTCAACAGTGGCGACAAACGCTGCCTGGTGCCGTTGACCGTGGCCGATCTGGCCGACCTCTACGACGCTTATCCACAGGCCCGCCTGCTGGCCGGCGGTACCGACCTGGCGCTGGAAGTCACGCAATTCCACCGCACCTTGCCGGTGATGATCTACGTCGGCAACGTCGCCGAAATGAAGCGCATCGATCGCTTCGACGATCGCCTGGAAATCGGCGCCGCCACCGCCCTCTCCGACTGTTACGACGCTTTGAAGGCCGAGTACCCGGACTTCGGCGAATTGCTGCAGCGCTTCGCTTCGTTGCAGATTCGCAACCAGGGCACCCTCGGCGGCAATATCGGCAACGCCTCGCCGATCGGTGACTCGCCACCGCTGCTGATCGCCCTTGGCGCGCAGATCGTGCTGTGCAAAGGCGAGACTCGCCGCACCCTGGCCCTGGAAGATTACTTCATCGATTACCGGGTCACCGCACGCCAGGAAAGCGAGTTCATCGAGAAGATCATCGTGCCCCGCGCCAGCGCTGAACAACTGTTCCGCGCCTACAAGGTGTCAAAGCGTCTGGACGACGACATTTCCGCAGTCTGCGCAGCATTCAACCTGCGCATCGACAATGGCGTAGTCGCCGACGCCCGCGTTGCTTTCGGCGGCATGGCGGCCATCCCGAAACGTGCGAAAAACTGCGAAGCCGCGCTGGTTGGCGCACCGTTCAACAACGCCACCATTGAACGCGCCTGCGCCGCACTGGCCGAAGATTTCACACCGCTCTCGGACTTCCGCGCCAGCAAGGAATACCGCCTGCTCAGCGCGCAGAACCTGCTGCGCAAATACTTCATCGAACTGCAAACACCGCACATCGAGACTCGGGTGACCGCTTATGTCTAATCATCACGCCGTAGAGAAGACCCAAGCCGAACTGGCTGAATTGTTCGCCAAGGACCTGACCACCGGCGTCGGCCGCAGCGTCAAGCACGACAGCGCCGCCAAGCATGTGTCCGGTGAAGCGCAGTACATCGACGATCGGCTGGAATTCCCCAATCAGCTGCACGTATACGCACGGCTGTCGGATCGCGCCCACGCGAAAATCATCAGCATCGACACCCAGCCCTGCTACGCCTTCGAAGGCGTGCGCATCGCCATCACCCACGAAGACGTGCCGGGCCTGAAAGACATCGGCCCGCTGTTGCCGGGCGATCCGCTGCTGGCCATCGATGATGTGCAGTTCGTCGGCCAACCGGTTCTCGCCGTCGCCGCGAAAGACCTGGAAACCGCGCGCAAAGCCGCGATGGCAGCGATCATCGTATACGAAGACCTCGAACCGGTTCTGGACGTGGTCGAAGCCCTGCGCAAACGCCATTTCGTGCTCGACAGCCATACCCACCAGCGCGGCGATTCGGCCAATGCCTTGGCCACTGCCGAGCATCGTATCCAGGGCACGCTGCACATCGGCGGCCAGGAACACTTTTATCTGGAAACCCAGATCTCCTCGGTGATGCCGACTGAAGACGGCGGGATGATCGTTTACTGCTCGACCCAGAACCCCACCGAAGTGCAGAAACTGGTGGCCGAAGTGCTGGACGTGTCGATGAACAAGATCGTCGTCGACATGCGCCGCATGGGCGGTGGTTTCGGCGGCAAGGAAACCCAGGCGGCAAGCCCGGCGTGCCTGTGCGCGGTGATCGCGCACCTGACCGGTCAACCCACAAAAATGCGCCTGCCGCGTGTTGAAGACATGCTGATGACCGGCAAGCGTCACCCGTTCTACGTCGAGTACGACGTAGGCTTCGACAGCACCGGCCGCCTGCACGGCATCGCCCTGGAGCTGGCCGGTAACTGCGGTTGCTCACCGGATTTGTCGGCGTCGATTGTCGACCGCGCGATGTTCCATGCCGACAACTCGTACTACCTGGGCGATGCGACCATCAATGGTCACCGCTGCAAGACCAACACCGCATCGAACACCGCTTACCGTGGCTTCGGTGGCCCACAAGGCATGGTTGCGATCGAAGAAGTGATGGACGCCATAGCCCGTCATCTGGCCCTCGATCCGCTGGCGGTGCGCAAGGCCAACTACTACGGCAAGACCGAGCGCAACGTCACCCATTACTACCAGACCGTCGAGCACAACATGCTCGAGGAAATGACCGCCGAACTGGAAGCCAGCAGCCAGTACGCCGAGCGTCGCGAAGCGATTCGTCGCTACAACGCCAACAGCCCGATCCTGAAAAAAGGCCTGGCGCTGACCCCGGTGAAATTCGGTATTTCCTTCACCGCCAGTTTCCTCAACCAGGCCGGTGCGCTGGTGCATGTCTACACCGACGGCAGCATCCACCTGAACCACGGCGGCACCGAGATGGGCCAGGGCCTGAACACCAAGGTTGCACAAGTGGTGGCTGAAGTATTCCAGGTGGAAATGGACCGGGTGCAGATCACCGCGACCAACACCGACAAAGTGCCGAACACCTCGCCGACCGCCGCTTCCAGCGGCGCCGACCTCAACGGTAAAGCCGCACAGAATGCCGCGGAAATCATCAAGAAACGCCTGGTGGAATTTACCGCGCGACAATACAAGGTCAGCGAAGAAGACGTGGAATTCCACAACGGTCATGTGCGGGTTCGCGATCACATCCTGACGTTCGAAGCGCTGATCCAGCAGGCGTATTTCGCCCAGGTGTCGTTGTCGAGCACTGGCTTCTACAAGACTCCGAAAATCTACTACGACCGCAGTCAGGCTCGCGGTCGGCCGTTCTACTACTACGCCTTCGGCGCGGCCTGCGCCGAGGTGATCGTCGACACCCTGACCGGCGAGTACAAGATGCTGCGTACCGACATCCTCCACGACGTCGGCGCCTCGCTGAACCCGGCCATCGACATCGGTCAGGTCGAGGGCGGTTTCATCCAGGGCATGGGCTGGCTGACCATGGAAGAACTGGTGTGGAACGACAAAGGCAAACTGATGACCAACGGCCCGGCCAGCTACAAAATCCCGGCCGTGGCGGACATGCCGTTGGACCTGCGGGTGAAGCTGGTGGAAAACCGCAAGAACCCGGAAGACACGGTGTTCCATTCCAAGGCTGTGGGTGAGCCGCCGTTCATGCTTGGCATCGCCGTCTGGTGCGCGATCAAGGACGCCGTGGCGAGTTTGGGCGACTACCGGCATCAACCGAAAATCGACGCGCCGGCGACGCCAGAGCGGGTGTTGTGGGGCTGTGAGCAGATGCGTCAGTTGAAGGCGGTGAAGGCCGTCGAAACTGAGTCGGAAGTAGTGGTTTGATCGTTCCCACGCTCTGCGTGGGAATACAGCCMGCGACGCTCTGCGTCGCATTGTGAACAGCGGACGCGGAGCGTCCAGAGATGCATTCCCACGCCGAGCGTGGGAACGATCTTGAGAGGTGAACATGTATAACTGGATCGACGCCCTCGCCGACCTGCAAAACCGGGGTGAACCCTGTGTGTTGGTGACCATCATCGAAGAGCTCGGCTCGACGCCGCGCAATGCCGGCTCGAAGATGGTCATCAGCGCCACGCAAACGTTCGACACCATTGGTGGCGGGCATCTGGAATACAAGGCCATGCAGATCGGCCGCGAGATGCTTGCCAGCGGCCGGCAGGACACCCATCTGGAGCGCTTCAGCCTCGGCGCCAGCCTGGGCCAGTGCTGCGGCGGCGTGACCGTGCTGCTGTTCGAACCGATGGGCCAGGTGCAAGCGCAGATTGCTGTATTCGGCGCCGGACACGTCGGTCGGGCGCTGGTGCCGCTGCTCGCCAGCCTGCCCTGCCGGGTGCGCTGGATCGATTCGCGGGAAGCCGAATTCCCCGAACAGATCCCCCACGGTGTGCGCAAAATCGTCACCGAAGAACCGCTGGATGAAGTCGATGACCTGCCCGCTGGCAGCTACTGCATTGTCATGACTCACAACCACCAGCTCGACCTCGAACTCACCGCCGCGATCCTCAAGCGCAACGACTTCGCCTACTTCGGCCTGATCGGTTCGAAAACCAAACGGGTGAAATTCGAACACCGCCTGCGTGATCGTGGTTTCGACAGCGCCGTGCTGCAACGCATGCGCTGCCCGATGGGGCTGGGCGAAGTCAAAGGCAAGTTACCTGTGGAAATCGCCATCTCCATCGCCGGCGAAATCATCGCCACCTATAACGCGAATTTCGGCCAGCACACCGCCAGCGCCGGATCATCGATCGCCAAACTGCTGCCTGCTTCGCGCCGCAGCCAAGCTTCTAACTGAAGAGCTTCGAACTGAAAAGCCTCGAATTGAAAAGCTTCGAACCAATTGAGAACCCAAGCCAATGACTCGCAAAGCCTACCGCGCCGCCATTCTGCACAGCATCGCCGACCCTGCCGAAGTGGGTATCGAAGCCTCGTATGAGTATTTCGAAGACGGCCTGCTGGTGGTCGAGAACGGCCAGATCAACGCCATCGGCCACGCCAGCGAATTGCTGCCAACGCTGCCGGCCGACATCGAGATCGCCCATCATCAGGACGCACTGATCACCCCCGGTTTCATCGATACCCACATTCACCTGCCGCAAACCGGCATGGTCGGCGCCTACGGCGAGCAACTGCTGGACTGGCTGAACACCTACACCTTCCCGTGCGAAAGCCAGTTCGCCGACAAGGCTCACGCTGACGAAGTGGCGGATATTTTCATCAAGGAACTGCTGCGCAACGGCACCACCACCGCCCTGGTCTTCGGCAGCGTGCATCCGCAATCGGTGAACTCGTTTTTCGAGGCTGCCGAGCAACTGGATCTGCGGATGATCGCCGGCAAGGTGATGATGGATCGCAACGCGCCGGACTACCTGACTGACACTGCCGAATCGAGCTACGTCGAAAGCAAGGCGCTGATCGAACGCTGGCACGGCAAGGGCCGCCTGCATTACGCCGTCACCCCGCGCTTCGCCCCGACCAGCACCCCGGAGCAACTGACCCTCGCCGGCCAGTTGCTCAGCGAATACCCGGATCTGTACATGCAGACTCACATCAGCGAAAACCTCAAGGAAGTCGAGTGGGTCAAGGCACTGTTCCCGGAGCGCAAGGGCTACCTGGACGTCTACGATCACTACCAACTGCTCGGCGAGCGCTCGGTGTTCGCCCACGGCGTGCACCTGTGCGACGACGAATGCGCGCGCCTGGCGCAGACCGGATCGGCGATTGCGTTCTGCCCGACCTCGAAC
>NZ_JBFTMK010000170.1:0-8642 GCF_056396965.1 Pseudomonas sp. 05N434 | reverse complement strand
GTACTGGCTCCGGCAGCAGTGCCAGGGCCTGGCGGTGGACGGGGCCGTAAGGGATGTTCTCCGAGAAAACCTTCTGGGCCTGCGGCTGGCTGGCAAACGCGATGAAACGCTCGGCCAGCGCCTTGTTCGGCGACCCTTTGACCACGGCCCAGTATTCCGGGTCGTACAGGCTCTGGGGCCAGACGATGCTCAGGTTCATACCTTCTTTTTGCGCCGAGGCGATACGACCGTTGTAGGCGGCACTCATCACCACGTCACCGGCGATCAACCACTGCGCCGGTTGGGCTCCAGCCTCCCACCACTGGATGCTCGACTTGATCTTGTCGAGCTTGGCAAAGGCACGGTTCACGCCCTCGGGGGTGCCCARCACTTTGTAGAGCTCGTCTGGCTTGACACCATCGGCCAGCAGAGCGATTTCCAGGGTGTACTTGGCGCCTTTGCGCAGGCCGCGCTTGCCCGGAAAGTCGGTGACGTTCCAGAAATCCGCCCAGGAAGTCGGGGTCTTGGCCAGCTTGTCCTTGTTGAAGGCCATGACCATCGACCAGACGTAGGTGGCCACACCACACTCGGTCAAGGTCCCCGGTACGAACTGGGCCTGGTCGCCAAAACTGGCCTTGTCCAGTCGCTCGAACAAGCCGGCATCACAGCCACGCAACAGTTCCGGACTCTCCACCTCGACCACATCCCAGGTGGCATGGCCCACATCGACCATGGCCTTGATCTTCGACAGTTCGCCATTGTATTCGCCCGCCACGATGCGTCCCGCACCGCTTGCATTGAAGGGTTGGAAATAGGCCTTGTCCTGGGCCTGCTTGGTGGCGCCGCCGAACGAAATGACAGTCAGGGCCTGGGGCTCGGCGAGCACGCCGGTGCACAACAGGGCCAGGGAAAAAGGAACACAGGTACGTAAGGATAAAGACATGGAACGCTCCCACAGCTGGTTTTTAGAATGGTGTAAAGCCGGGCAGTGCTGGCCAGAGGCCGATAAGGTTCCACCGTGCCGGGCTCTTGGGGCCGGCATCGTTATGAAAAAAGCTTTCATCCGGGAAAGCCGGACCAGAGGTGCTCAGTGCGGTTTGATAGTGCGGCATCAATCGGAAGAGGAAAATTATTAAAAATATGCTTGTGAGCTATAAAAAAGCTCTTCAGCAGTGGGCACTGCTGATCCGGGTTGTATTCAGATGAGGTGGATCAACCGGTCACAGGGTCTTCTACCGACCGGTTACCAATAAAGGCTCGAACTGGGCGTGGCCGCCCAGGGCGTCATGTCTCATCTGGCGGTTTGATTCGTACTGATTTCGAATGGTCCTTCAGCGCATTTCAATCTGCGCCTGCAACTGGCCGCCGACGATGGATATTTCTTTGAACTGTTCACCGTCGCGCAGCACGAACAACGCGTCCATCCCGCGCTCTTGTGCCAGGCGTGGGCCTTCGGTTTCGCCCAGCACCATCAGCGCCGTGGCCCAGGCGTCGGCGAGCATGCATGAGGCCGCCACCACTGTGACGGCCGCGAGCGCGTTGCACAGCGGTGCGCCGGTGGCCGGGTTCATGGTGTGGGCATAGGACTGCCCCCTCACATCGACCCAGTGTCGGTAGTCTCCGGACGTGGCGATGGCAGCGTCGCTGAGTTCCATCACACCCATGACTTCGCGCACCCCCCGGCAGGGTTTTTCAATGGCTACGACCCAGGGTTGGGCATCAGGTTTGACGCCGCGGGCGCGCATCTCGCCATCGATGCCGACCAGATAACGAGTGATGCCAAAACCCTCCAGACAGCGGGCCAGCTCATCGACAGCAAAACCCTTGGCGATACCGTTCAGATCGAGGTTCAGCGACGCACGTTTGCGCACCTGATTACGTTGCGGGTCAACGCTCAGCGCCGCACTGGCGGACAGGCGAGCTTGCGGCGGCAGCGTGTCGAGCATCTGCTCCGTGACGGTCTGTTCGCCGGGGCCGAACCCCCAGGCATTCACCAGATCGCCGACCGCGATGTCGAAGGCGCCGCCGGATTGCTGACTGACACGCAGCGCGGCAGACAGCACCATGGCCAGTTCCTTGGGTACCGGCACCCACTCCTGTTCGGGGGCGACGTTG
Organism: Pseudomonas sp. 05N434; assembly: GCF_056396965.1. Classification (NCBI taxonomy): domain Bacteria; kingdom Pseudomonadati; phylum Pseudomonadota; class Gammaproteobacteria; order Pseudomonadales; family Pseudomonadaceae; genus Pseudomonas; species Pseudomonas sp. 05N434. Next base: position 6,548 of record NZ_JBFTMK010000170.1, on the reverse strand, counting down.
AGGCGGTTGAGATCGGAGTCGGGTTTCCAGGTGGACATTTGCTGGTCTACCCGGGCCACGGCGCGTGCCAGGCTATGGTCGATGTTGTCGGTATTGATCCCGGCTTGCGCATAGAACAGGGCGGTGTAACGGGTGCCCATGGTCTCGCCATTCAGGCTGTAGCGTTGCAAGTCAGTAGACATCTTCACGGTAGCGTCCTTGTGCCTTGAGGGTCAGCACACTCAGGTTGATCGGCGCCAGCACTTCATCCAGGGCCTGCATCACGCCCTTGGCCATCTCGCGACCGCCACACACCAACACTTGGGCGCCTTTCTCAATCAACCGGCGCAAGACCAGCGCATCGCTGATCAACCGGTCTTGCACGTAACTGCCGTCCATGACCTGGGAGAAGGCGGCACGCAATGCCGTGAGGCGCTGGTCCGCCAGGTAACGCTTGAGCTCTGATTCATAGAGGAAATCCGAAGCCGGATTACGCCCGCCCCAATACAAGTGCATGGGGTGTCGGGCCTTGTTGTTGCGGATAAAACCGGTCAAGGGACCTATGCCGGTACCGGCGCCGATCAGGATCACCGGGTGCGCGCCCGACGCCGGACGAAATTGTGGGTTGGGCTGGATAAAAGCTTCGATCGACGCACCGATGTCCAGGTTGTGAAGGAATTGCGAGCACACGCCACCTTCGTGTTTACGTACGCAGATTTCCAGCACACCGTCCTGCGAACTGCTGGCCAGCGAGTAAAACCGCGGGATCGCGCTACCAGGGGGCAGAATCCCTGCGAGGTCTCCGGCCAGAAACTCCGGCAGCTCGCTGGCTGCCTTGAAGCGTAGTACGTGGGTCGGCGCATTCACCTGTTCGCCGTAGGCGATGCGCTCCATCAGAATCAGTTGATGGGTACGTGGCTGCTCCGGAGTATGGACCAGCGTCAGGTCCTGCCCCAGTACTTTGCCCAGTGCGCGGCCCCAGCGAGCAAATTCCTGGGCGGACTGGCGGTTGACGGTTTCCAGCTCCAGCAGCGGTGAGCCACCGGCCTGTAACATCGCGTCCTGCACCTGATGGGCGTACTGACAGAACTGCGCAAACTGGCGGTCGCCCAAGCCCAGCACGGCAAACGGCAGGCCGGGTTTGAGGCCGACCCTGGTCAACCGTGCCAGGAACTGCGAAGCCGAGGCCGGGGCATCGCCGTCGCCGTGGGTCGCGGTGAGGATGAATACCCGTTGGGCATTGCTGTATTCGCTGGTGTATTGATTCATCGCCGCGCTATGTACTCGGTGTCCGGCCTGGTGCAAAGCGTCATGCAAGGTGTTGGCAAAGCCCCAGGTGCTATTGTTTTCACTGCCGACCAGAATCACGCTGTCGGCGGATTGCGCGGTGCAGTTTTCACGGATGTTCGGAGCGGCCTTGCGGCGGCGCCACCACAGCAGGATGCCGGTCACGCTCATCAACGGCACGCAGAGGGCACAAAGCCCCAGCGGCAGACCGAGCCACCAGAGGCCTTCACCGGTGTGCAATTGATAAATCAATTCGTAGACGTTGCGCATCGAATCGTGGGCTTGATAGGACAGCAAAGTGCCGCTGGCCTGGTCCACGTAACCGTCGCCCTGGGCCGTGCGCAGGGAAAACACGTCTTGCGGGTTATTGGGGTTCGGGTAGACCAGCTCGCGCAGGTCATTCAGGTCAGTGGCCTGCAAGGCTTTCAGGTTCGCCACCGGCAAGGCCGGGCCGGCGCTGACGTGGGCGGGGAAGGTGGGCTCATTCTGACTGCCATCAGCGATAAAGCCGAAAGTCGTGGCGCACATATAGAGCCCGCTCAGTGCCGACAACAGCAGCCCAAGCAATGCCAGGCGTCCGACTTCAGCATGCCAGCGCTGGCTGAAGGAACCTCGCAGTGGCCGCAACAGGTTGCGCCAGCCGCCCAGCCGCCGGGCCAGCAACAGCGCACCAGACACCGACAGCATCAGCATCAACAGCGCGCCGACTCCAGACACCCCGTGGCCAGGTGTGCCAAGGAACAGCGAGCGGTGCAGGTCTTTCATCCAGCGCGAGAAGGCGGATGGCTCGTAAGGTGCGAGGCCTTGACCGGTCAGTGGATCGACCTTTTCGGCCCCGGCCTGACCGTCCTGGTTGTAGTAGACGATGACCGTCCCGGACGCTGTGCGCTGGATCTGCTCCACGCCTTGGAAATGGCTGGCTACGCGCCCGGCCAGTTGACTGACGTTGACTTGCCCGGCAGCGGTGGACGTGCTGTGCAGGCGTTCCAGGGCGGGGTCGACAGACAGCATCGCGCCGCTGATGGCTAACAGCATGACCAGCAGGGCGGCGATCAGGCCGGGCAGGGAATGGAACTGGCGAAGCATGTTCAGCCTCCAGAATGGCCAGTGCTACAGATCGTAAGTAAAGGACTCGACGTAGGTGCTGCCGGTCGCCGGCTTGCCTGCGCCCTTGGACGTCAGGGGCACGCTGACATCGGCGCGGGCATCACGTTTGTCCTCGACGGCGCTGTCGATGCGGATTTGATAGCCGGCATCGATCAGGGTGTCTGCCAGTTCGACACTGACTTTGAGGGTGCGCCCACTGCCGACGCTGGCGCCGCTGACCCCGTCAAACTCGCTCGGGTTCATCCCGCTTCCACGGGCCCAGTCGGCCAGATGCCTGTAATACTTGGCCTTCTTGCCGGCCACCCAGAGGGTTTTCTGGTATTGGCCAGTGCCATCGGTGACGTAGATCGCCAGATACGCATCATTGCCGCCGTAGTCCTTGAGCTGAGTGGTCAAGGTCACTTCACGGGCCTGGACCAGTCCTGGCAGGGCAACGGCGCCGGCGAGGCAGGATGCAGCGATAATTTTTTTCATGGGAGTGTCCTTTTGATCGTTGGGTCCAGATCCTGGACTTGCTTGCTGACAGCAACCTGAAGCGCAGTAAAAATCATCGACAGAGGGACTCACCTGAATCTTCAGATTCACGTCAGGTAAGGCGATTAAGGTGCTGCACGATAATCATCAAGGAGGTGCCAGATGCGGGTTTTATTGGTCGAGGACGCACCGGGGTTGGGGGAGGCGGTGCGCGAACAGATCGCCGATGACGGCCACGCCGTCGATTGGGTACAGCGCCTGGAGCATGCGCGCAACAGTGTGCGCACTACCCCTTACGACCTGATCCTGCTTGACCTGATGTTGCCGGACGGTCGCGGGCTGGATTTTTTGCGTCAGCAGCGTTCCGCAGGGGATACAACGCCGGTGATCATCCTGACCGCCCAGGATCAGATATCCGATCGTATCGCCGGCCTCAATGCCGGGGCCGATGATTATCTGGTCAAACCGTTCGACCTGTTTGAACTATCGGCCCGTGTGGCTGCAGTGGCTCGCCGTTACAGCGGCAACCCCAACCCGCAGATCAAACTCGGCGAATTGCAGATCGATATGAGTGCCCGTACGGTGCAGCGGGCCGGTGCGACTGTGGACCTCACGGCGCGGGAGTGGGCGCTGTTCGAGGCATTTGTCCAGCGCCCCAGCGCACTGCTGTCCAAGGCGCAGCTCGAAGAACGGTTGTACGCTTTCGGTGCCGAAATCGAGAGCAACACAATCGAGGTCTATATCAGCCGGTTGCGTAAGAAACTCGGGCGCGACCTGATTGAAACCGTGCGCGGCATGGGCTACCGGTTGACGTCCGCATGAAGTCGTCCAGCCTGCAAAAACGTCTCGGCGTGGGCTTGACCCTGGGCATGACCTTGCTTTGGCTGGGGGCGACCGTCGGCGCCTGRCTGGTGGTGCAACATGAGTTGAATGAGGCATTCGACAGCGCGCTGGAAGAGACGGCGCAACGCATGCTGCYCCTGGTCGTACTGGAAATCAGCAATCGGGAAAAGCCCGATGAGACACACCACGTGGCCCCCCTCACAATGCACAAGGAATACCTGACCTATCTGGTGCGCGATGCGAGGGGCAAGATCCTGATGCAATCCCACGACGCCAACCCGAATATCTTCAACAAACAACCGACCGAAGGTTTCTCCACCACTGAAAAATACCGTCTGTATGGCGCCAGTGCGTTGCGGGAAACGCTGTTCATTGAAATCGCCGAGCCCCTTGGCCATCGCCGTGAGGCTGCGCGGGAAGCCTTGTTTGCCTTGCTGATGCCGCTATTGGCGCTGATTCCCATCAGCCTGTTGGGCACCTGGTTATTCGTGCGCATCAGCCTGCGCAGCGTATTGGCCTATCGTCGAGCGGTGGAGGCCCGTGGGGTGGGTGATCTGTCGCCGATCAAAACGTCGCGCCTGCCGGCCGAAATCGATCCGCTGGCTGACGCGGTCAACCATCTGCTGGAGCGTTTGCGCAAGGCCCTGGAGGCCGAGCGTAGTTTTACCGCCAATAGCGCTCATGAACTGCGCACGCCACTGGCCGCTACCCTGGCGCAGGTCCAGCGGCTGCGTCACGAAGCGCCCGAAGGCCCGTTGCGAGTGCGCGCGGCAAAGATCGAAAACTCGTTGCGCGAGTTGGCGCGGCTCTCGGAAAAGCTTATGCAACTGGCCAAGGCCGAAGGCGGTGGGCTGCTGTCCGAAACGCCCCAGGATCTCGTTCCGTTGCTGGTCCATGTGGTTGATGAGTGGAACCATAGCAGCGCTCGCCACATCGAGCTGCAGTTGCCAACCCAGGCCTGCGTGTACTCGGTCATTGATCCGGATGCTTTCGGTATTCTGTTGCGCAACCTGATCGAGAATGCGCTGAAGTACGGTGCGATGGATCAACCGATCGAAGTCAGTCTGACCGACCAGGCGTTGCTACGGGTGGTCAACGGTGGCCCGGTGGTGCCGGAGCCCGTGTTGCAGCACCTGACCGAGCGTTTTGTGCGCGGTCACAGTGAAGCCAGCGGGTCAGGGTTGGGGTTGGCGATTGCCAAAACCATTGTGCAGGGGGTCAACGCGCGAATGATGCTGGTGTCGCCGGCAACAGGTCGACAGGAGGGATTCGAAGTCTGCGTCTGGTTACCGCTCGTGTCCGCTGTCGAAGGCTGAGGGCATGCTTGGCATGTGCTAACTGTTCGCCACTATTTTCTCTGGCTACCCATGGACGAGGAGAGTCCGGGCAGAATTACAGCACCGATCTCAGACCAGGTTGACAGGTGTAAAAGCGTTATCGCTCAGCCACCAACAACAACGACTGCGGCACCGGACTTTGCGGGTGCTGCGGCTCTTGCAGGCTGGCCAGCCGAAAACCGGCCATGTCCAGGGCATTGAGCCAACTGGACAAGGTGCGCGAGTACCACGGCATGGGTTGCCACTGCCCCTTGAACCCGGCGAAGGTTTCTTCCCGCCAACCGTCCTGATAGTCGCCCGCCGCCGCGGTCCACGGATGCAGCGTCTGGATCACCAGCGCGCCACCGGGGGCGAGCAGGGCGTTCATGGCGGCGAGCAGGGGGATGATGTCCTGATGCAACAGGGCGAAGTTGGCGCAGATCAGGTCGTAGTCGCTGCCGATGTCCACCTTCGCCTCGACCAACTCGTCATAGCTCGCCAAATGCACCCGCGAAGAGCCCGCCGCCCGTGCTGCCTCGACCAGTGTCGCATCGCCATCCACACCGACCGCCTCGATGGCCCGTTCAGCCAGCGCCCGCAACAGCCAGCCCTCGCCGCAGCCCAGGTCGAGCACACGCTCGGGTTGGCGGCCCAGTATCGCCAGCAGGATTGCCTGGTCGGTGACCTTGAGTCGGCTTTCGATGGTGCCGGTGCGGATAGCCTCGATCCAGGGCTTGGCGTTGTGGTGCCAGCTCTGGAGGAGGGTGGATTCGGGGGCGGGCATTTTGATGTCCAGAGTAATGGGGTGGATGGAAGGATAGGACAAGTGCAGGGCCTTGTTGGGGAAAGAGCTGAACCGGGGCAATTGCAGGGATAAAACTCGTGTGCCTTTGACGGTCTGTCGATTGCTACACACAGTCGTTCGGCATGATCTAAGCTCCTCAAGGTATGGCTTTTCGAGCAGGGGTTTCCATGCGAAACACACCTGAAAACAGTCTGAAAATAGCGTTGAAAGCCTGTAGAGACAGCTTTGTTTCTGTTGGCTTTTTCAGCTTTTTCATCAACGCGCTGATGCTCGTTCCTACCTTCTATATGCTTCAGGTGTATGGACGAGTGGTCACCAGCGGAAGTCTGACGACCCTGGCGATGCTGACGCTGATCATGACCGGGTTGGTGGTAACACTCGGTTCTCTGGAATGGGTGCGTTCACGCATCATGGTTCGGGTCAGTACCMGGCTGGATGTGTTGCTGAGTCGCCAGGTCTATAAGGCCAGTTTCAAACGGGCGCTGGAAAGTGGCGGCATGGATGCCTCGGCCCAGTCACTCAACGACTTGACGGGCTTGAGACAGTTTCTCTCCGGTAATGGATTGTTCGCCTTTTTTGATGCGCCCTGGTTGCCTATCTATGTCGCTGTGATGTTCATGTTCCATCCCTGGTATGGCTGGGTAGCGGTGGGCAGTGCGTTGTTGTTGTTATTTCTCGCGTTTCTCAATGAGAGGTTGACGGGGCCGGCACTTGCCCAGGCTAACAAGGAACATATC
>NZ_JBFTMK010000169.1:0-8664 GCF_056396965.1 Pseudomonas sp. 05N434 | reverse complement strand
TGTCGATGGCGTCCCAGGGGACAGGCGTGGCGATTGGCGATTGGTCGTTGATCGGCGATGACCTGAGCGCCGGGCGGCTGGTCATGCCCTTTGATTTGAAGGTGAAAACCGGATTGGCGTATTACCTGGTGTTCCCCGAAAAACCTGCGCCTTCGCCGAAGTTGCGCGAATTGATGGGGTGGTTGGTGGAGCAGGCGCAGGCACGCTGAACCGAAATCGCCCTGTAGCAGCCTGCGTTCGGCTGCTACAGGGGATGTGGTGTTGCGAAATTAATACCCGACCGTAAACCGCTGGCGGGAATGCTTCGGTGTTTCCACTTCATCCAGCAACGCGATCGCGTAATCGGCAAAGGTAATCCAGCTGCGGCCCTGCGCACTCACCAGCAAGTCATCCTTGCCGACTCGAAACGTGCCCGTACGCTCACCTTCGACAAACTCCGCCGACGGCGACAGGAAGGTCCAGTCCAGGTTCTGTTCCTGACGCAAGGTGTTGAGGAAATCGGCACCGGCGCTGGCCTCAGCCTTGTACTCCGGCGGAAAACCTTCGCTGTCGATCACCCGGGTGCCACCCGGCAGCAACAACGAACCGGCACCGCCCACCACCAGCAGACGCTTGACCCCGGCCTGCTTCACCGGCTCGATGACGGCGCTGGCGGGGATGGTGGAGAAATGTGCAGCACTGATTACTGCATCATGACCAGCGACGGCGGCTTGCAAAGCGGCAGCATCGAGCACGTCGACGTTTTTGCTGACGACACCGGCACGCTGGCCGATTTTAGAGGTGTCGCGGGCGATGGCGGTGACGCTGTGACCGCGACGCAGGGCTTCTTCCAACAGTTGGCTACCGGCACGACCGGTGGCACCGATGATTGCGATTTTGCTCATGACGTTCTCCAGTTGATGTAACTGTGATGTATAGCGTGTGTGTAATCAGCACAACCTTTGTGGCGAGGGAGCTTGCTCCCGCTCGGCTGCGAAGCAGTCGTAAAACCTGTAAATGCGGTGTGCCTGATGGAGTGCAGGGAGCGCTTCGCACTCCAGCGGGAGCAAGCTCCCTCGCCACAAAGGCTTGTTCAGTTTCAGGTCCGACGGGTTACCACTTCATCTCGCCCTTGGCGACTTTGGCACTCAGCTCCAACGAGCTTTCTTCGCCCAGGGTCGGGTAGCGTTTTTTCATCGCGCCGATCAGTTCGGCTGAATCTTTCGCCTTGGCGGTTTCTTCGTCGAAAGCCTTGATGTAATCAGCGGTGAACTGCACAGCCGCCAGGGAGCGAGCGCTCTCGCCCAGGTAGTGACCCGGCACGATGGTGTTCGGCTTCAAGGCTTCGATCGTGTGCAGCGTCGTCAGCCAATCGGCATGGGACTGCGCGGTCTGGGTATCAGCCATCCACACATGAATGTTTTCGGCGACAACCACGCCACCGACCACTGCCTTGATCGACGGAATCCACACAAAGCTGCGATCCGGTTGCTTGCCATCCAGGCCGAGCACCTGCAGTTTCTGCCCTTCCAGCATCAGGCTGTCGCCTTTGAGCACGTGCGGCACGATGGTTTTGTTCGGCACGTCGGCGCCCATTTTCGGACCCCAGAACGCCAGTTTGCCGTCGACGGTTTTCTTGATGTGATCAACGGTCGGTTGCGAGGCCAGCACTTTGGCGTTCGGGAACGCCTGGGTGAGGGTGTCGAGGCCGAAGTAGTAATCCGGGTCACCGTGGCTGATGTAGATGGTGGTCAGTTGCTTGCCGCTGGCGCGGATTTTTTCCACCACTTGTTCGGCCTGGGACTTGCCGAATTGTGCGTCCACCAGAATCGCTTCCTTCTCGCCGCTGACCAGTACCGAGGTCACTGGGAAGATCGCGTTGGTGCCCGGGTTGTAGACGTCCAGGGTCAGGGTCGACGCCGCAGCGGCGTGGGCCGCGAAGCCCAGTGCGGCGGTTGCCAGAAGAATGCGTTTGATTGAAGTGAAGCCGATCATCTGTTGCTCCGTTGTCCGAATGCCGTGCTTGGCGATGGGACAGAGCTTAGTTGCCTGGTTCGATACAAAAAATGCGATGCTTGAACATAGTTTGTTTCTGAAAGCGGGCAAATCATGGATCGTCTACAAGCAATGCGGGTGTTCGTCACGGTGGTGGACCTGGGCAGCCAATCGGCCGCCGCCGATCACCTGGACCTGTCGCGGCCGGTGGTTTCACGGTATCTGGCGGAGCTGGAAGATTGGGTCGGCGCACGCCTGATGCACCGCACCACGCGCAAATTGAGCCTGACCGCCGCCGGCAGTGAAATCCTGCCCCGGTGCCGGCAGATGCTCGATTTATCCAGCGACATGCAAGCCGCCGTCAGCGAGCCGGACGACGCACCGCGCGGCCTGCTGCGGATCAGCGTCAGCACCTCGTTCGGCCAGGCGCAACTGGCCGATGCCATGGCCGCCTACGTCAAACGTTACCCCGGCGTAAGCATCGATCTGCAAATGCTCGACCGCACGGTGAACCTGGTGGATGAGCGCATCGACCTGGCCATCCGCACCAGCAACGACCTGGACCCGAACCTGATCGCCCGGCGCCTGACGGTGTGCCGCTCGGTGATCTGCGCCTCCCCCGCTTACCTGCGCGAGCACCCGGCGCCGCAGCGGGTCGAAGACCTGAGCCTGCACAATTGCCTGACCCACTCCTACTTCGGCAAAAGCCTCTGGCATTTCGAGCAGGATGGCGAACCGGTCTCGGTGCCGGTACAGGGCAACATCAGCGCCAACGAAGCCAGCACGCTGTTGCGCGCGGCGATGGCCGGGGCCGGTGTGGCGATGCTGCCCAGTTACCTGGCCGGCATGCATATCCACAGCGGCGAACTGATCCGCCTGCTGCCCCAGGCCGAGCCCCGTCAGATGAACATCTATGCGGTGTATGCCTCACGCAAGCACATGCCGGTGGCGTTGCGCAGCATGCTGGATTTTCTGGTGCTCAGATTTCCCGAAGAACCGGCATGGGATGTGGGCCTTTAACCGGAGTGAATGTGGGGTGGTTTTGATGGCAACTCACCGGCGCTGACCTATGCTCAAAGCAGTACCCAAGGGTATTCGTTCAGAGGTCAACGCCATGAACATCAAAACAAGAAGATACCTCGCCATTTTCATCACCTGCGCGGCGACGCTGGCGCTGTATGGCACAGCCGCCTGGCGTGTCGAACAGTTGCGCAAAGTGCCCCATGACTTCGCGAGCTGCAACTTCGAGCGCTGCATCCCCCACAGCGCAAGCCTCAACGCCCTCCGCTGACGAACACCTTGTGGCGAGGGGGTCAGGCCTCGCTCTTCTGATCGGCAGCGTCCTGATCGGCTTTCAAGCGGTCGCGAAAAGCCTTGGGCGAGATCCCCACCCGACGTCGGAACAAGCGTGTGAAGTTGGTCGGATCGGAAAACCCCAGCACATCGGACATTTCATAAATGGTCATGCTGGTGTAGGTCAGCAAGCGCTTGGCCTCCAGCAACTGACGCTCGTGCATGATCTGCAACGCCGGCTGCCCCGCCAGTTCACGGCACGTGCCGTTGAGGTGAGACACGGAAATCCCCAGCCGATGGGCCAGGTCCTCGACCTTGACGTGCTGGCGATAGGTCTCCTCCACCAGCTGGATAAAACCGTTGAGGTATTCCCGGGCACGCTGCGGACGCTGATTGGCAGCGCGGCGCTGGATCACCTGGCGGCTGACCCACACCATGATCACGCTGACCAGAGAATGCATGAGCATTTCCCGCGCCGGTTGATGGCCGGTGTATTCGCTTTGCAGCGCTGAAAACAGGCTGTTGAGGTACTCGCTGTCCTTGCCCGCCGGGTAGCTTTCGGCTTGGGCCAGGGCATTTACCGAATTGCCCAACTGCGCCTGAAGATGGGCGACCAGTGGCGCGGCCAGGGTGACGACGAACCCTTCGACGTCCTCGGAAAACCGATAACCATGCACCGATAACGGCGGCAGAATGATGATTGCCGGCTCAGCCAATTGTGAGCGTTTCCCTTCGATCTCAAGCTCTGCCTGACCTTTGAAGACGAAGAGCAACTGACACAAATCAGCGTGGCGATGGGGTTTTATTTCCCATTGATGTTCGCGGCTGCGTTTTGAAATGGTTTCACAGTGGAGCAAATCGGGGGTCGGCCAATCCAGGCTTTCACCGTAGAGTTTGAACACCGGAATCGATGGCAGGGCGGGCTTGTTCATCACTTCAATCCAGGCCTCGAAGGTAACGGGGCGATAATCGCACCGATTGGCAGAATGTACAGGTATCGGCTCAGTTTTCACCTTCAATTGACGGACCCGCAAGTGAAAAATGCAAGCACTCGATCCATAAAAATCATCCACCGGCGTTGGTCGCGTGGAGCTTGCGAGTCATAAAAACAATGAAAACACTAAAAACCCAAATCGCCATCATCGGCGCCGGCCCCTCTGGTTTGCTACTCGGCCAATTGCTGCATAACGCCGGCATCGACACCCTGATTCTCGAACGCCAGACCCCGGACTATGTGCTGGGACGCATCCGTGCCGGTGTCCTCGAACAAGGCATGGTAGAGCTGTTGCGTCAGGCCGGAGTGGGCCAGCGCATGGACGCCGAAGGGCTGGTTCACACCGGCTTCGAACTGGCCCTGGACGGGCGCCGGGTACACATCGATCTGCAAACATTGACCGGTGGCAAAACCGTGATGGTGTATGGCCAGACCGAGGTCACCCGCGACCTGATGGCCGCTCGTCGGGACACTGGCGCGCAGACAATTTATTCGGCCGGCAACGTCGTCCCCCACGGCATGAAAAGCGCTGAACCCTATGTGACCTTCGACAAGGACGGCGAAACGTATCGACTCGATTGTGACTACATCGCCGGTTGCGACGGTTTCCATGGCGTGGCGCGACAGTCGATTCCTGCCGACTGCCTGAAGGTATTCGAGCGGGTGTATCCGTTCGGCTGGCTGGGGATTCTCGCTGACACTCCGCCAGTTCACGAGGAGTTGGTCTATGCGCGGCATGAACGGGGCTTTGCGTTGTGCAGCATGCGTTCGCCGACACGCACCCGTTATTACCTTCAGGTACCGGCCCAGGATCAGGTCGATGACTGGTCCGACCAACGCTTCTGGGACGAACTCAAATCCCGTCTGCCAGCGGCCCTCGCCGATGTGCTGGTGACCGGCCCGTCGATCGAGAAAAGCATCGCGCCGCTGCGCAGTTTCGTGGTCGAGCCGATGCAGTACGGGCGGATGTTCCTGGTCGGCGACGCCGCGCACATCGTCCCGCCCACCGGTGCCAAAGGCCTGAACCTGGCGGCCAGCGACGTCAGTACGTTGTTCAATATTCTGCTGAAGGTTTACCGCGAAGGCCGTGTTGATTTGCTGGAGAAGTATTCCGAAATCTGCCTGCGGCGGGTGTGGAAAGCCGAACGGTTTTCCTGGTGGATGACCTCGATGTTGCATCGCTTCGACGAGCACGACGCGTTCAGTCAGCGCATCAGCGAATCGGAACTGGCCTATTTCGTTGACTCCGAGGCGGGCCGAAAAACCATCGCGGAAAACTACGTCGGCCTTCCATACGAGGCTATCGAATAGGCTCCTACCGACTTACACTGGCGAGCACTCCCGCTCGCCTTGCTCCTTGCGGGTCCATTACTGTCCGCAGGTTTTACCGTGACCAATCTCAACCGGCCTGAAACGCCCAAACCGGCTATTCGCAGCGTGCTGATCGCCCTGATGCTGGCGATCTTTCTGGGCGCGCTGGACCAAACCATCGTCGCTGTGTCGATGCCGGCGATTTCCGCGCAGTTCAAGGACGTCAGCCTGCTGGCCTGGGTCATTTCCGGCTACATGGTGGCGATGACCGTGGCGGTGCCGATCTACGGCAAGCTCGGCGATCTGTATGGCCGCCGCCGGTTGATGCTGTTCGGCATGGGCTTGTTCACCCTGGCTTCATTGTTCTGCGGCATGGCGCAAAGCATGGAGCAACTGGTGCTGGCGCGGATCTTTCAAGGCATCGGCGCCGGCGGAATGATTTCGGTGAGCCAGGCGATCATCGGCGACATCGTTCCACCGCGCGAACGCGGTCGCTATCAGGGCTATTTCAGCAGCATGTACGCGGTGGCCAGCGTGGCCGGCCCGGTACTCGGTGGCTACATGACCGAATACCTGTCCTGGCGCTGGGTATTCCTGATCAACCTGCCGTTGGGCCTGGGTGCCTGGTGGGTGGCTTATCGCACGCTGGTAGGGCTGCCGGTGCCGCAGCGCAAGCCGATCATCGACTACCTCGGTACGTTGCTGATGATCATTGGCCTGACGGCGTTGTTGCTGGGCATCACTCAGGTTGGCCAGGGGCATTCGTGGCGCAGTCCCGAAGTGGCGGGTTTGCTCGGTTGTGCGGTGGCGGTGCTGGCGGTGTTCGTCTGGCATGAACGGCGGGCGCGGGAACCGTTGCTGCCGATGCATTTGTTCGCCAACCGCAATGCGATCCTTTGCTGGTGCACGATTTTCTTCACCAGTTTCCAGGCGATTTCCCTGATCGTGCTGATGCCGCTGCGCTTCCAGAGCGTCACCGGCGCCGGGGCCGACAGCGCGGCACTGCACCTGTTGCCGCTGGCCATGGGCTTGCCGATAGGCGCCTATTTCGCCGGGCGCCGGACCTCGGTGACCGGTCGTTACAAACCGATGATCCTGACCGGCGCGTTGCTCATGCCGTTGGCGATTCTCGGCATGGCGTTCAGTGCGCCGCAGGCGTTCGTGCTGAGCAGCCTGTTCATGTTGCTCAGCGGCATCGCCAGCGGAATGCAGTTCCCGACGTCGTTGGTGGGCACGCAAAACTCGGTGGATCAACGGGACATTGGCGTTGCCACCAGCACCACCAATCTGTTCCGCGCTCTGGGCGGCGCAGTGGGCGTGGCGTTGATGTCGGCACTGTTGCTGGCGTTGTTGCAGGATTCCAGTTTCGCGCACCTGGCCGGCTCGTCGCTGATTGCCGAGGGGCGTTCGGGGAATGTCTTGCTCGATGGTTTGAACGCCGCGCCGGGGGATGCGCAAAACGCCTTGCGCGCCGAGCTGCTGCTGACCTTCAGGCATTTGCTGATGGTCAGCGCGGCGGTGTCGCTGCTGGGGTTGGTGGCGGCGATTGCCATGCCGAACAGGGTGTTGCGCGGGCGGGAAGACAAGGTTCGCTAGAAAGACCGAGGCTTGCCCGCGAAGACGTCAACCCGGACACCACTAACGACCAGGCGTTGTGTTGCTTTCTGTGGCGAGGGAGCTTGCTCCCGTTGGGTGGCGCAGCCGCCCCAAACCCATTCAACACCGCTATTCAGATAACCTGCGGTGCCTGATTTGCGACTGCTGCGCAGTCGAGCGGGAGCAAGCTCCCTCGCCACAAAAGTCCCACTCCACAGGCCCACTCCACACAACATCACCGCATCGGGCTATTGAGGCCGGGCGTGCAGCTGTTGTTGCAGGTTCTGGATCTGCGCCTGCAGGGTGTTGATGTTGCGGGTGACCTGGCCACGGAAGGCGTCGAACTCGGCAGTATTGTTACCACCTTGCGCGGCGGCCGGGCGGTTGTCCTGTTGGCTTTTGAGCACGATCATGTCTTGCTCCAGACGCTCGACTGCAGCGCTCGGGTTGCCTTGCCGCTTCAGCGCAGCGATATCGGCGCCAAGGCTTTTGAGTTGGGCGTCGACTTTGCTGGTATCGGCCGGTGCGCTCTTCAACGCGGCCAGCTCGCCGCTCAAGGCTTTGACCTGGGCCTGCAACTGAGCATTGGCGGCTTGTTGTTCGCTGGCCTGCGTGGTCATTTGCGCCAGGCGCTTGTCCAGATCGGAGGTCTGGCCGAGCACGCCTTGCTGCTGTTTACTCTGATCCTGGAGTTTGCTTTCCAGCTGTTTGCTCTGGTCCTGGAGCTTGCCTTCCAGTTGTTTGATTTGCAGCTTCAACGCTTCACTGCCGGTGTTGACCGTGGACTGGCTGGCCACGACCTTGCCGGAAATGTCCTGCAAGCGCCCCGCCGCTTCCTCACTGATACGGGCGAAACTTTCCTGGGTCGCCACCAGTTGTTGTTCCATCAGCGATATCTGCTGGAAACTCCACCAGGCAAGGCCAGCGAAGGCAAAGAACAACGCACCGACCAACGCCCACAGCGGGCCGGTGCTCGGGCCTTTGACCTTGACTACCGGTGTGGTGCGCGAATGCACGGAAGTGCGCGCGGTGGTCGGAAAATCATCGTCGTCGAGGCTGTCGGCACGCAGGCTCGGTACATCGTCGAAGTCGTCGTTGGCATCGTTACGCATGGACATTGAGTCAACCTTTGTAAAACGCGGTGATGGCTTGATGCGGCGAAGTATAACCCTCGCTGCCGCACCGGTTGACCCTGAACCCCGAACTCGGTTCAGTGAGGGCCGGCCCTTGTGTGTCAGCGAATGTCCTGAGCCTTCCACCAGGCGCAAAATTCATCGAGGGCGGTCCAGAGGCTGACTTTCGGATCGTAATCCAGATAATGCCGGGCGCGACTGATGTCCAGGGTGAAATTTTTGTTCATTACCTGCATGCCCAGCCGCGACAGGGTCGGCTCGGGACGACCCGGYCACAGCTTGCAAACACCCTCGTTGAGCGCGGCAAGGCTGTAGGCCAAGCCGTAGGAACGGTAACGGGTCACCTGTGGCACATCCATATTG
>NZ_JBFTMK010000168.1:0-8682 GCF_056396965.1 Pseudomonas sp. 05N434 | reverse complement strand
GTCCAGCGAGAGCGCGATCATCCCCAGCAGACCGTTGAGAGGCGTGCGGATTTCATGGCTCATGTTGGCCAGGAATACCGAGCGTGCCTCGGCCATGTCCAGGGCGGTACGGCGGGCGACTTCCAGTTCCTCGTTGGACTGGCTGAGCCGCGAGTTGATGGCCTTGAGTTCCGCCRTACGGGCCGAGACGATATTTTCCAGTTGCGAGAGGTAGTCGGTCAGGCGGTTTTCGGCATTGCGCCGCTGCTGGATCTCGGTGGCAATGTTATCGAACTGTTGATTGGCGACCTTGACCAAGACGCCGATTTCATCGTTTTCATGCCCCGCCGGATACTCCAGCCAAGTCGGCTCCGCGCTGCGCGGATCACGACCACTGAGTTCTCGGATGACCCGTACCAGCGGTTTGGTCAGCATCACGTAAAACAGCGCCAGCAGAATGCCCGTAAGGATCAGGCTGCGCGCGAAGCCATTGAGCAGGGTCACTTCGGCCCGGCGCAGGAAACGACTGCCGAAAGTGTAGGTATCGACATCCAGGTGCAAGGTCCCGAGGGATTCGTCCGGCAAGTGGTCGAGGTAAAGACGGTCTTCAAACTGTCGGTTGGCGCCGAACAGGAAGTCGCTGAGCACCCGGTAATTGTTTTCCAGGCCCGGACGTTTGGCGCTGGCCAGCACGGTATTGTTGTTGTCGGTCAATTTCGCGCCGATGATCGCCGGGGAGCGCAGCAAGCCCAGGATCAGTTCCTGGGCGAGTTCGGCATCGATGTTGTAGGCGATGCGAGACGCGGGGTTATGGCTGATTTCCAGCAACGACAGGATTTCGCGGTTGATGGAGGCGTCTTCGCTGGCATAATCGATGCCTATTTGCACAAGGCTGAGCAGCGTGCCCAGAATGAAACCGACCAGCACCGTAAGCTTGGCTTGCTTGTACGACAGCCGCTGGCTGAACTTGATATCCATGGGGTGTTGAACCACTTCCGTTTCCCTTCGCTGCTCAAGCATAGTCGATCATCAATGGATACCGATGTTCTCGCAAAACACCTGTACGGGGTGTTGGCCGGGCATCGGATGCTGTGTTTCGTCGCTGTACCGCCATCATCACTGTGAACGTGCCCGAGGAGAAGACGTGGATTCCCGATTGAATGCTTTTCTTGAACGCGCCGATGCCGTTCTGGCCCGTATCGAACCGCTGCTGCCGGCGCCTCGGCAAACGGTCGACTGGACACATTGCCTGGCCGCACGCTGGCAACGCGAGGGTCGCAACGGTTTTCTGTTGCCGCTGCAAGTCAGCCTCGACATGCGCCTGTCCGACCTGATCGGCGTTGACCGGCAACTTGAGCAATTGGGCCGCAATACTCAACAGTTCCTCGACGGCATGCCTGCCAATCACGCCTTGCTCTGGGGCTCGCGGGGCACCGGTAAATCGTCGCTGGTGCGCGCCTTGCTGGCCGAACACGCCAAGAACGGCCTGCGGCTGATCGAGATCGAGCGCGATCACCTGGCGGACTTGCCGCGGGTGGTCGAGCAGATTGCCAAGCTGCCCCAACGGTTTGTGCTGTTCTGCGATGACCTGTCGTTCGAGTCGGGCGAGGGCGATTATCGCGTGCTCAAGAGCGTACTCGATGGCTCTCTCGAGCAGGCGCCAGATAACGTTCTGCTGTACGCCACCTCCAACCGTCGCCATCTGGTGCCGGAAAAGGAAAGCGATAACGAAAACTGGAAAAGGGTCGATGGCGAGCTCCATCCCAATGAGGCGGTGGAAGACAAGATCGCACTGTCGGACCGTTTTGGCCTGTGGCTGTCGTTCTATCCGTTTACTCAGGAACATTTCCTCAACGTCGTCGAGCACTGGATCGGCCAATTGGCCGACAAGGCCGGTCTCAAGTGGCAGCGTGACGAAGAGTTGGACATCCTCGCGGTGCGCTGGGCCACGGGCCGGGGTAATCGCAACGGACGTTGCGCGTATCAATTTGCCCGCTATTGGGTAGGGCTGAAGCTGTTGGAGCAAAAGGCATGATCGATTTACAAAAGAGCGGCCAGGGCCTTGAGGGCTACGGCATGCTATGGGCACAGCTGGAATCGTTGCTGGCGGACGAGCGTGATTTTATCGCCAACGCCGCGCAATTTTCCGCGTTTGTGTTCAACCAGCTCGATGACCTGAACTGGGCCGGTTTCTACCTTAATCGCAACGAAGAACTGGTGCTTGGCCCGTTTCAGGGGCAGATCGCCTGTGTACGGATTCCATTCGGTCGCGGCGTGTGCGGGGCTGCCGCTGCCACMTTGCAGACCCAGCGGGTCGAAGACGTACATGAATTCCCCGGCCACATCGCTTGTGACAGCGCATCGAACAGTGAACTCGTCGTGCCATTGGTCAAGGACGGTCGACTGATCGGCGTGCTGGACCTCGACAGCCCGAAGCTGGCGCGTTTTACCGCTGACGATCAGGCCGGAATCGAGCAGCTGGCGGCGATTTTCCTGCGTCTGACCGACTGCTGATCAGCCCTTCAAGCCGGCCTTGATCAGCAGGCTTGTCGGGTCAACGGTGTCTATCTGCTGTGGCTCAAGGAATTGGCTGGCGTACTGCAAGTAGATTTCGTCGTTGATGAACAGCCCGAACAATTCAGCGTCGATGTGGGCGTCACGGCACATGGTGGCCATGATGCCCAGCGCTTCGCTCAAGGACTTGGTTTTCTTGTAGGGGCGATCGGCGGCGGTCAGCGCTTCGAAAATATCGGCAATCGCCATCATCCGCGCCGGCAGGCTCATGTCTTCGCGCTTCAAGCGTTTGGGATAACCGGTGCCGTCCATTTTTTCGTGGTGGCCGCCGGCGATTTCCGCGACGTTATTGAGGTGACCGGGGAAGGGCAGGCGACTGAGCATCAGGATCGTCTGCACCATGTGGTGATTGATGATGTAACGCTCCTCGCGGGTCAGGGTGCCTCGGACGATGCTCAGGTTGTACAGTTCGCCCCGGTTGTACTTGTATCGCGGCACGTCGAGCTTGAATCCCCAGGGATTGTCGTCCGGGATCAGTTCGCTGTCGGCGCGCTCGAGCAGATGCTCGGGTTTATCCGCCAGCAGTGGCTCGCTGACCGGCAGGGTCGGCACCGGGGTCCGGGCCTGGCGCCGGTTCTCTTCCCACGAAACGCCAAGCCGATCATCCAGGGTTCGGGTCCAGGTACGTTGGGCGATGGTGTTCAACCGCTGCAGATCGGCCTCGGCCATGGCCTCGCTGCCCAGGTTGCAGCGCGCCACAAACGCGAAATCATCATCCAGCGCCGCCAGGCTCGCATTGCGCAATTGCGCCAGAGGCGACTCGTCACCCCCCAGGGCGATGGCCTGCCAATAATTGATCCAGGCATCACGCTTGAGGACTTCGAAACGGGTGCGGATTTCGTGGATGCGGTCGTACAGGGTCTCAAGTTTCGTGGCTTTGTCGACCACGTATTCAGGGGTGGTGACCTTGCCGCAATCATGCAGCCAGGCGGCGATGTGCAGCGCCTCCCATTCATCTTCGCTGGGCTGATAGCTACGGAAGGCCGGGTCCTGACTGGCAGCGGCCGCCTGTGCCAGCATCAGCGTCAGTACCGGTACTCGCTGGCAGTGCCCGCCGGTGTAGGGGCTCTTGGCGTCGATTGCGCCGGCCAGCAATTGAATGAATGAGTCCAGCAGCTGTTTTTGCCTGGCTTGCAGGCGCTGACTTTCGATACTCACGGCGGCCGCGCCAGACACCGCCTGGAGAAACGCGATGCGATCCGGGCGCAGTTTTTCCAGGTCGTCTTGTGTGCCGCTGTCGGCCAGCAGCAGGACCAGCAGCCCCACGGTTTCGTTATGACGATTGTGCAGCCGAATACCGACCAGATGAACCCGCGGGCACTCCAGCGCGAGCAAGACTTTCTGCAGATCCCCCGCCTGTTCGAAACCCAGGGAGGTGACGACATTGTCGGCGGTCGACAGTGTTTGCATCCACTGAGGGCTCTGAAAATCCTGGGGTACGTGTCCTTGAATGTCGAATGGCGGCAAGGCCTGTGAACTGCCGTTGATGACCAGCGCATGAGGTTCCACGCGATTTTCATCACCTTCACGCAGGTAGATCAGACCGGCCTGGGCCTGGCCGATCTGCACGGTTTCAAACAACACCCGTTGCAGCAAGGGGGCGAAACGGGTTTCGGCGCTCAGGCTTTCGGTGATCCGGAAAAAACTCGCCAGGGTGTCTTTCATGCGCGCCATCGACACGCTCAGTTGGTCGACTTCCAGCACCGGCGAGCGACGGCTGGCCGGAAAATTGAAATCGAAACTACGAATCGCATCGGCTTCCCGCACCAGGGCGCGCAGGGGGGTGACCAGGACTCTGGAGGTCAGCCAACCCATGGGCAGGCACAACAGTAGCGTTGCCAGGGTAATCAGCGCGCCTTGCCAGCGCATGCGGTAGGCATCGACGAGCAATTCGTCTTCCGGCACCAGCAGCGCCAGTTGCAGACCCTGTGGGCCACCTTCCTGCATGCTGCTGCGCGCCGCGATCCATTGACGACCCGCGGCGTTCAGGCGATTGATCTCAGGGGGACTGGTGAGCAGGGCCGCGAGGCTGGGGCTCAGGTCGGCGGCTTTGATCAGCCGGGCCGTCTGGTCGTCGACGATCAGTTTGCTGCTGTCGGGGTAGGCGACGGCATTACCCTCGGCATCGAGCAGCACAATTTCGGTGCCGGGCGTCACCACATGTTTGGCCAGGGTCGCTGACAGTTCCGCCAGCGTAAGGTCGGCCCCCATCACCGCTTGCTCACCACTGCGCCGCGCCAGGGTTGTGCCGACATTGTGGGTGGAGAAAAACAGGTAGGGCTCGGTGGTGATCTGATCACGGTCGCTGCGGGCGCTGGAGAACCAGGCGCGGGTGCGTGGATCATAGATTTCGTCGGGGTTGTCCAGACGGCTGACGAGGGCCAGGTTCTGATCGAAAAACAAGGATTGGGAGCGGACCTGACCGCCGCCTGGATGCTCGATGCTCCATACCTGATACGCCGCGGAGTCCGGTGCCTTGAGCTGCGTTTTCAGGGCGACGCTGCGCAGGGGGCGAACCATGAAAAAGTCGCCATWGCTGTAGCCCAGGTACAGCGAGGCCAGATCGGGGTTGTCCGTGAGTGATTGACTGAAGGGCTTGAGCAACGCCAGGCGTTGCTCAAGGTCGGCGGCCTGGGTTGCCGGATTGTCCGCCAGCAGGCTCAGCAGATGACGAATCGGCTCATAGGTGCGATGCAGGTCCAGACGGACATCCTGCTCGATGCGATTGAAGAGCTTTTCACTGCTGGAAAGAATGATCCGGGTGGTTTGCCGATAGTTGAAAATGCCCAGCACCACCCCGGTCAGCAACAGCAGGAACGTGAACATCACGCTGATATGGATGTGCAGGGGAAATCGGCGCTGGTCCGGGCGCAGTGGGCTGGGCATTGCAGATTTCTCCATGACGATGAACACACTGCTCAGCCTTCCAGCATAGTTAACGCTCCGTCATTCTGCTGTTTGTCGTGGCGTGCGAGCTGTTGTCGCAACGCGTGATCCAGTTCGAGCATGGCGCGCTCCATGGACTTGCTGCAATCGGCCACTTGATCGTGGTGGGGCCTGTTATGGCAGGCCTTTTCGAGCGCCTCGCAACTGTCGATCAGTCGGGAGGCCTGGACGATTCGAGCCGCTCCCTTGATTTTGTGGGCAATGTCGAGGAGTGACTGCCGGTCGTTTGACCGGGACAACGTCAGCAGCGTTTGCCGATCCAGGTGATTGCTATTCAGCAGCTCGGTCAACAATCGCCGGTTCAGCGCCGGGTTGCCACCGGTTAACAGGTGCAGCCCCTCCAGGCTGAACGCCGGGTCGCGGACCGTCGGTGCAATGCCTTCGATCCATTGGCTCAAGGCTGTCAGGCTGAGAGGTTTGAACAGGCAATCGTCCATCCCGGCTTGTTTGCAGCGTTGTCTTTCCTCCGGTTGCGCATTAGCGGTGAAACCCAGAACGGTACAGGCAGGGCGCTGCACGCGCTGTTCATGTTGGCGAATGGCACGAGCCATCTCATATCCATTCATGATCGGCATATTGCAATCGGCAATCACCAGGTCGAATGGCTGATCTTTCCACGCCTCCAATCCCGCCTCGCCATCTGCTGCGACCTTGAACCGATGCCCCAGAAATTCCAGTTGCTGGCACATGAGCAAGCGATTGGCCGGGTGATCATCGACCACCAGAACGTTCAAGGGGGCAGCGCTCTGGTGAATCTGTGGCTCGGCAATTTCCGGCATCTGTACAGGCGGCAGGGTTGCCAGATTCAGCGAAACCCGAACCTGAGTGCCGACCCCAGGCTGGCTGCTCAATTGCAGGTTGCCGCCCATCATTTCGCACAGATTGCGGCTGATCACCAGTCCCAGCCCCGCACCGCCCCTGGGTAACTGGCTGGAGTTATTGGCCTGGACGAAAGGCTCGAACAGTCGCTGCTGATCCTGCTCGCTGATCCCGGCGCCACTGTCCTCAACCAGCAACTGCAGCTGCATGCGGTCGGGCTCGTCGGTCGGTTGCAACTCGAGGCTGATCCTGACCTGACCCTGTTGCGTAAACTTGATTGCATTGCTGACCAGGTTGGACAGCACCTGCTTGAAACGCATCGGGTCCAGCAGGACATCGATCGCAGGTTTAGCAGGGTTGAATGCCAGGTGCAGTCCGAGATTCTTTTGCCGGGCCAGCCCGTCGAAGATCCTCACCACCGAGGCCACGGCTTCAGCCAGATTGACGCGTTCCGGGCTCAGGCTCAGACGTCCGGATTCGATGCGCGCAATGTCGAGAATGTCCCCGATCAGTTCCAACAGGTCATTTGCCGAGTGATACGCGACGTCGATGGCCGGTCGATCCGGATGGCCAGGATCAATGCGTTTGAGTGTTAGCTCCAGCATGCCGATGATCGCGTTCATCGGCGTGCGGATCTCATGGCTCATGGTTGCCAGAAAGGTGCTTTTAGCCCGGTTGGCTTCATCGGCACGTTCTTTCGCCGCCTGCCGCTGTTTTATCTGGCGTCTCATATAGGCGTTCCAGGCAACGGAGATCAGCAGCAGTACGCCAGCACCGGTAACGATCTGATAGAACACTCTGTGATAGTTGCGCCAGGTACTTTGCGAGGCCGCTGAATAGCCACGCCAGCGGTTATTGATGATGCCCAGCTCTTCCGGTGCGATGCTCAACAGCGCCTTGTCGAGGATGGCATTCAGTTCTTTGGCGTCGCGCCCGGTCGCCAGGGAAAATGCCGCCTGCTGGGTGCCGATGGTGGTGGTGATCTGAAGTGCCCGCTCGAAGATCCGCGATGAGATGAAGTAATTGGCGATCACCAATGAGTTCACCGCACCTTCTGCCTTGCCCTCGGCGAGCAACTCCACGGCACTGAATGTGTCTGGAGTTTCGACCAGATTGATCCGCGGAAACTCGCTGCGCAGGTAATCCACCAGTGGATTGCCCTGGGCAATGGCCAGGCGTTTGTCCTGCAGTTGGTTGAGGTTGGTCGGGCTGTCGGCCGCTTTGCGTGTCAGCAGGACAAAGGAGTTTTCCAGATACGGGCGGCTGAAGTTCAACATCGTTTCACGCTGTGCGCTGGGGAGCAGGGCGGCGATCAGGTCGGCCTGCTGGTTGGCGATCTGCTCGACCATCTCGTCATCGCTTCGGCTGCGCTGGATCTCGAAGCGCAAACCGGTGCGCAATCTGATCAGTTCGAGCAGGTCAGCCGTGACACCCCGAAAGTTGCCGTCGCTGTCAAAAAACGTCAGCGGCGCAAATGCTTCATTAACTACCACCCGCACAACCGGATGTTGCGCCAGCCAGCGTTCTTCATGGTGGGTGAGTTGCAGTTTTTGATCGGTGAGAAGAATGTCGCTGCCGGCACTCCAGCGTTTGGCGATGTTTTCCCGTTCGCTGGTGGGGATGGCCTTGAGTACCGCGTTGATGATCCCGAGCAGGTCCGGGTTGTCCTTCTGTACGGCAAAGCTGAAACCATGGGCTTCGTGTTTACCGAAGTTGGCCATGCGGATGTTGTTCAGATACCCCTTGTTGATCATGTAATGAGTTGAAATGGTGTCACCGAGAAAAACGTCGGCCTGGTCGAAGGCAACCGCGTTGATTGCATTCTGGTAGGACGGGTAGGAGGTGATGATTGCCTTCGGATACAGCGCCCTGACTTCGTCCAGGGGCAGATAGTGATAGACCATGCTAAGCCGCAGGCCGGCGAGTCCATCTGTCAGTGATCGGGTTTCTCCTTCCCGTGTGACCAGCACGGGTTGATCCACGGCGTAAGGGATGGACAGCGCAATGTCGGCATTGTCGGCCTCGAACCCGTTGGCGGTGCCGAGCATGTCGACCTGACCCTTTTCCAGTGCCTCGATCGCAGCCCCTCGGGACGCGAAGCGCTGAACCTTGACGGGCAACCCCGTAACCTTGCCGAGGATGCCGGCGTAGTCGGCGGTGAAACCTTCGTAGTCGTGGCCGCTGAGGGTCAGGTCGAAAGGCGGATAATCCGGGCCTGATGTGCCCAGGATCAATTCACGTTTGTCTTTGACCCATTGTCGTTGTGAGGTATCCAGTCGGACTTCCATGTGCCCGGTCGTTGAGCGACTGAGCAGGGTGTAGTTTTCACTGGCTGTCTGCGCCGCGAGCACCGGGGTACTCATG
>NZ_JBFTMK010000167.1:0-18044 GCF_056396965.1 Pseudomonas sp. 05N434 | reverse complement strand
CTTTCAGGCTTTATTTACGGGAGGTCTTCTTGACTAAGCCAGCCATACTCGCCCTTGCTGATGGCAGCATTTTTCGCGGCGAAGCCATTGGAGCCGACGGACAAACCGTTGGTGAGGTGGTGTTCAACACCGCAATGACCGGCTATCAGGAAATCCTTACCGATCCTTCCTACGCCCAACAGATCGTTACCCTGACTTACCCGCACATCGGCAACACTGGTACTACGCCGGAAGACGCCGAGTCCGATCGCGTCTGGTCCGCTGGCCTGGTCATCCGTGACCTGCCACTGGTTGCGAGCAACTGGCGCAACACGATGTCTCTGTCCGACTACCTGAAAGCCAATAATGTCGTGGCTATCGCCGGTATCGACACTCGCCGCCTGACACGCATCCTGCGTGAGAAAGGCGCGCAGAACGGCTGCATCATGGCCGGTGACAACATTTCCGAAGAAGCCGCCATCGCCGCTGCCCAGGGTTTTCCTGGTCTCAAGGGCATGGACCTGGCGAAAGTCGTCAGCACCAAAGAGAAGTACGAGTGGCGCTCGACTGTCTGGGACTTGAAGACCGATAGCCACGCGACCATCGACGCTTCCGATCTGCCATACCACGTGGTTGCCTACGACTACGGCGTCAAGCTGAACATCCTGCGCATGCTGGTCGAGCGCGGTTGCCGCGTGACCGTGGTGCCAGCTCAAACGCCCGCGGCTGACGTTCTGGCTCTGAAGCCGGACGGCGTGTTCCTGTCCAACGGCCCGGGTGACCCTGAGCCATGCGACTACGCGATCCAGGCCATTAAAGACGTGCTGGAAACCGAGATCCCGGTATTCGGTATCTGCCTCGGCCACCAACTGCTGGCTCTGGCCTCCGGTGCCAAGACCCTGAAAATGGGCCACGGCCACCACGGTGCAAACCACCCGGTTCAGGATCTGGACAGCGGTGTGGTGATGATCACCAGCCAGAACCACGGTTTTGCGGTAGACGAAGCGACCCTGCCAGGCAACGTTCGGGCGATCCACAAATCGCTTTTCGACGGCACCCTGCAAGGCATCGAGCGTACCGACAAGAGCGCCTTCAGCTTCCAGGGTCACCCTGAAGCCAGCCCTGGCCCGAACGACGTAGCGCCACTGTTTGATCGCTTCATCAACGAAATGGCCAAGCGACGCTAATCGCTCGCCCTGATGTAGCGAAGCCTGGGGGCGGTCCCGAAACCGGCGGCCCCCTCAAGGCTTCAGAGATTGAACAAGACGGCTTGCCGACTGACCTGCGGATTTGAGTGACAACCCATGCCAAAACGTACAGACATTAAAAGCATCCTGATTCTCGGCGCTGGCCCGATCGTGATCGGCCAGGCCTGCGAATTCGACTACTCCGGCGCCCAGGCCTGTAAAGCCCTGCGCGAGGAGGGTTACCGCGTCATCCTGGTGAACTCCAACCCGGCGACCATCATGACCGACCCGGCCATGGCCGACGCCACCTACATCGAACCGATCAAGTGGCAGACCGTTGCCAAGATCATCGAGAAAGAGCGTCCGGACGCGCTGCTGCCGACCATGGGTGGCCAGACCGCCCTGAACTGCGCCCTGGACCTGGAGCGCGAAGGCGTTCTGGAGAAGTTCGGCGTAGAGATGATCGGCGCCAACGCTGACACCATCGACAAGGCTGAAGACCGTTCGCGCTTTGATAAGGCGATGAAATCCATCGGTCTGGACTGCCCGCGTTCGGGTATCGCCCATAGCATGGAAGAGGCCAATGCGGTTCTCGATCGTCTGGGCTTCCCAAAGAATACGAGATGGAAGTTGTCCGCGATAAAAAGGACAACTGCATCATCGTCTGCTCCATCGAAAACTTCGACCCGATGGGCGTGCACACCGGTGACTCGATCACGGTTGCACCCGCACAGACCCTGACCGACAAGGAATACCAGATCCTGCGTAACGCCTCTCTGGCGGTACTGCGCGAGATCGGCGTGGAAACCGGCGGCTCCAACGTCCAGTTCGGCATCTGCCCGAACACTGGTCGCATGGTGGTCATCGAGATGAACCCGCGGGTATCCCGTTCCTCGGCCCTGGCATCGAAAGCCACCGGTTTCCCGATCGCCAAGGTCGCGGCGAAACTGGCCGTCGGTTACACCCTCGACGAACTGTCGAACGACATCACCGGCGGCAAGACCCCGGCGTCCTTCGAGCCGTCSATCGACTACGTCGTCACCAARCTGCCRCGCTTYGCCTTCGAGAAATTCCCGAAAGCCGACGCACGCCTGACCACTCAAATGAAGTCGGTCGGTGAGGTCATGGCCATCGGCCGGACCTTCCAGGAATCCCTGCAGAAAGCTCTGCGCGGTCTGGAAGTGGGTGTTTGCGGCCTGGACGAGAAGCTCGACCTGAGCAACCCGGAAAGCATGAGCATCCTCAAGCGCGAACTGACCGTGCCGGGTGCCGAGCGTATCTGGTACGTGGCTGACGCGTTCCGCGCGGGCCTGTCGGTCGAAGACATCTTCGGCATGAACATGATCGACCCGTGGTTCCTGGTGCAGATCGAAGATCTGATCAAGGAAGAAGAGAAGGTCAAGACCCTGGGTCTGTCCGCTATCGACCGCGACCTGATGTTCCGCCTCAAGCGTAAAGGCTTCTCCGATCAACGTCTGGCCAAGCTGCTGGGCGTCACCGAGAAGAACCTGCGTACCCATCGTCACAAGCTGGAAGTGTTCCCGGTCTACAAGCGCGTCGACACCTGCGCCGCCGAGTTCGCCACCGACACCGCGTACCTGTACTCGACTTACGAGGAAGAGTGCGAAGCTGCGCCGTCGGGCCGTGACAAGATCATGATCCTGGGTGGCGGTCCAAACCGCATCGGCCAGGGCATCGAGTTCGACTATTGCTGCGTACACGCAGCACTGGCCCTGCGCGATGACGGGTACGAGACCATCATGGTCAACTGCAACCCGGAAACCGTTTCCACCGACTACGACACCTCCGATCGTCTGTACTTCGAACCAGTGACCCTGGAAGACGTGCTGGAAATCGTCCGCGTCGAGAAGCCAAAAGGCGTGATCGTTCAGTACGGCGGTCAGACCCCGCTGAAACTGGCCCGTGCCCTGGAAGCCGCCGGCGTGCCGATCATCGGCACCAGTCCTGACGCCATCGACCGCGCCGAAGACCGTGAGCGCTTCCAGCAGATGGTTGAGCGTCTGAACCTGCGTCAGCCGCCTAACGCCACCGTGCGCAGCGAAGATGAAGCGATTCGTGCTGCCGCCAAAATCGGTTACCCGCTGGTGGTTCGTCCGTCCTACGTACTGGGCGGGCGTGCGATGGAAATCGTTTACGAAGAGGAAGAACTCAAGCGCTACCTGCGTGAAGCGGTTCAAGTGTCCAACGACAGCCCGGTGCTGCTGGACCACTTCCTCAACTGCGCGATCGAAATGGACGTGGATGCGGTCTGCGACGGCACCGACGTGGTGATCGGCGCGATCATGCAGCACATTGAGCAGGCCGGCGTTCACTCCGGTGACTCCGCGTGCTCCCTGCCGCCGTATTCGCTGCCTGCACATATCCAGGACGAGATGCGCGAACAGGTCAAGAAAATGGCCCTGGAACTGGGCGTGGTCGGCCTGATGAACGTTYAGTTGGCGCTGCAAGGCGAAGACATCTACGTCATCGAAGTCAACCCGCGCGCATCCCGTACCGTACCGTTCGTCTCCAAGTGCATCGGTGTGTCCCTGGCGATGGTCGCGGCTCGCGTGATGGCCGGTAAAACCCTGAAGGAAATCGGCTTCACCAAAGAAATCATTCCGAACTTCTACAGCGTGAAAGAGGCGGTGTTCCCATTCGCCAAATTCCCTGGCGTGGACCCGATCCTGGGCCCAGAGATGAAGTCCACCGGTGAAGTGATGGGCGTGGGCGACACCTTCGGCGAAGCCTTTGCCAAGGCTCAGATGGGCGCCAGTGAAGTGCTGCCAACCGGTGGTACCGCGTTCATCAGCGTGCGCGACGATGACAAGCCGCTGGTTGCAGGCGTGGCCCGTGATCTGATCAACTTGGGCTTCGAAGTGGTCGCCACTGCCGGTACTGCCAAGCTGATCGAAGCTGCAGGCCTGAAAGTGCGTCGTGTGAACAAGGTGACCGAGGGTCGTCCGCACGTGGTCGACATGATCAAGAATGACGAAGTCACTCTGATCATCAACACCACCGAAGGTCGTCAGTCGATCGCTGATTCCTACTCCATTCGTCGTAATGCCTTGCAGCACAAGATCTACTGCACCACTACTATTGCTGCTGGCGAAGCTATCTGCGAAGCGTTGAAGTTCGGTCCTGAGAAGACCGTGCGCCGCTTGCAGGATCTACACGCAGGATTGAAGGCATGATCAAATACCCAATGACCGTCAAGGGCGCTAAAGCCCTGGAAGAAGAACACGCTCATCTGACCAAGGTCGTTCGTCCGAAACTCAGTCAGGACATCGGTACGGCCCGCGAGTTGGGTGACTTGAAGGAAAACGCCGAATACCACGCTGCTCGCGAGCAGCAGGGGATGGTCGAGGCGCGGATTCGTGACATTGAAGGCCGCATGCAAAACGCTGTGGTCATCGACGTAACGACCATCGAGCACACCGGCAAGGTGATTTTCGGCACCACCGTCGAAATCGCCAATGTCGAGACCGATGAAAGCGTGACTTACCAGATCGTTGGTGAGGATGAAGCAGACATCAAGCTCGGCAAGATCTCCGTCGGTTCGCCGATCGCCCGTGCCTTGATCGCCAAGGAAGAGGGTGATGTGGTGGCGGTCAAAACGCCGGGTGGCGTTATCGAGTATGAGATTGTCGAAGTTCGCCACATCTGAAAGAAGGCGCCCGCTACGTGCGGGTGCCATGCTTTGGCAGCTGACCCAGATGCTCTGGGTTGGCGGCTTGTGGTTGTTGCACATCGGTCTGCTGCCGGTGCTGGGGCAAATAGGCCTGGCGCCGCTGCTGATCGACGAAATTGCAGGTGCGCTGAATACGCTGATGGTGGGATTCGCCACAGCGGGTGTGATTTTTCAGGCTTTGGTGCTGGTACAGGCCGAGGGTCTTGCCAGTCTATGGCGGGATATTCGCGGGCAACTGCTGCTGATGGCGCTGTATGGGTGCGCGATGTATTTCGCAGTACGCTTCGGTTGGCCGCAGGCGCTGCATTGGCAGTTGTTCAGMTATCTTGTCCTGGGGTTTTCCGGGCTGGTGCTGGTGATGCAGCCGGTGCCTGGGTGGAGTGTCAGGGTGCGCGAAGCACACCCTTGACCCTTGCCATCACTTGAAGCGATGGACGTTCGACAACTGCTTGTTGACGCTGAAGTTCTTGCGATAAATCAGTGCCATCTTGCCGATGACCTGAACCAGATCGGCTTTGCCGGCCTTGCAGAGTTCTGCAATGGCTGCCAGGCGCGATTCGCGATCGAGGATGTTGAGCTTGATTTTGATCAGCTCGTGATCCGCCAAAGCGCGTTCAAGTTCGGCTAACACACCTTCAGTCAAGCCGTTGTCAGCCACAATCAAAACTGGTTTCAGATGGTGGCCAATGGACTTGTACTGTTTCTTCTGCTCTTGAGTGAGCGGCATAATCTGACCCTTTCGTCTGGATTCTGTAAAATGGCGGCCATTTTACCCGAGGGCTCGTGGATCCGCCCAATTAATCACGACCCTTATCATCGAGGTGCCCAATGGCGCGTTCCAAGACAAGCCTTGGTTGGCTGAAAAGACATGTCAACGATCCCTATGTGAAGCAGGCGCAAAAGGATGGCTACCGCTCGCGTGCGAGTTACAAACTTCTGGAGGTCCAGGAGAAATACAAGCTGATCCGTCCCGGCATGAGTGTTGTCGACCTGGGTGCGGCGCCCGGCGGATGGTCGCAGGTGACTAGTCGTCTGATTGGTGGTCAGGGGCGACTGATCGCCTCGGACATTCTGGAAATGGACAGCATTCCGGACGTGACTTTCATTCAGGGGGACTTCACCGAGGACGAAGTGCTCACGCGGATCCTTGAAGCTGTGGGTAATTCGCAGGTGGACCTTGTGATTTCCGATATGGCCCCCAATATGAGTGGTACGCCTGAAGTGGACATGCCAAAAGCCATGTTTCTTTGCGAGCTGGCGCTTGATTTGGCGGAACGGATACTCAAGCCGGGTGGTAATTTTGTGATCAAGATTTTTCAGGGCGAAGGGTTTGATGTTTACCTGAAGGATGCTCGTCGGAAATTCGACAAGATCCAGATGATCAAGCCAGACTCTTCCCGTGACAGTTCCCGCGAGCAATACATGTTGGCTTGGGGTTACCGCGGGCGTAGTGAGTAAAACGAGGTTTTTTGGCGGGGTGATAGGTTTTTCATATTTCGCCCCGCGTGCATTAGCGAATATTGTGTAGAAAGTGTTTCACAAAGGGTTACAGACGGCGCCTGCCAGAGCCGTAGGTAATGTAGTAAGTTAGGCCGG
Source organism: Pseudomonas sp. 05N434 (assembly GCF_056396965.1). Classification (NCBI taxonomy): domain Bacteria; kingdom Pseudomonadati; phylum Pseudomonadota; class Gammaproteobacteria; order Pseudomonadales; family Pseudomonadaceae; genus Pseudomonas; species Pseudomonas sp. 05N434. Next base: position 11,591 of record NZ_JBFTMK010000167.1, on the reverse strand, counting down.
TGAATATCATGCGAAGCGCGCGCCATTAGCGGAGCTTGCTTCAGAGGGTAGTTAATTGAACGATATGGCAAAGAATCTGATCCTGTGGTTGATCATCGCAGCTGTCCTGGTGACGGTGATGAACAACTTCTCCAGCCCTAACGAGCCGCAGACCCTCAACTATTCCGACTTCATCCAGCAGGTCAAGGATGGCAAGGTCGAGCGCGTAGCGGTTGATGGCTACGTGATTACAGGCAAGCGCAACGATGGCGACAGCTTCAAGACCATCCGTCCGGCAATCCAGGACAACGGTCTGATCGGCGACCTCGTGGATAACCACGTTGTGGTCGAAGGCAAGCAACCTGAGCAGCAAAGTATCTGGACTCAACTCCTGGTCGCAAGCTTCCCGATCCTGGTGATCATCGCCGTCTTCATGTTCTTCATGCGGCAGATGCARGGCGGTGCCGGTGGCAAGGGTGGGCCGATGAGTTTCGGCAAGAGCAAGGCGCGCCTGCTCTCCGAAGATCAGGTGAAAACCACCTTGGCTGACGTTGCAGGTTGTGACGAAGCCAAGGAAGAAGTCGGCGAGCTGGTCGAGTTCCTGCGTGATCCGGGCAAGTTCCAGCGCCTGGGCGGTCGCATTCCTCGCGGCGTGCTGATGGTTGGTCCTCCGGGTACCGGTAAAACCTTGCTGGCCAAGGCGATTGCCGGCGAAGCCAAAGTACCGTTCTTTACTATTTCCGGTTCCGATTTCGTCGAAATGTTCGTCGGCGTCGGTGCCAGCCGTGTCCGTGACATGTTCGAGCAGGCGAAGAAGCATGCGCCATGCATCATCTTCATCGATGAAATCGACGCCGTCGGTCGYCACCGTGGTGCCGGCATGGGTGGTGGTCACGATGAGCGCGAGCAGACCCTCAACCAGTTGCTGGTAGAGATGGACGGCTTCGAAATGAATGACGGCATCATCGTCATCGCCGCGACCAACCGTCCGGACGTACTGGACCCTGCGTTGCTGCGTCCGGGCCGCTTCGACCGTCAAGTCGTGGTTGGCCTGCCGGACATCCGTGGTCGCGAGCAGATTCTCAAGGTCCACATGCGCAAAGTGCCGATGGGTGACGACGTCGCTCCGGCCGTGATCGCTCGTGGTACTCCTGGTTTCTCCGGTGCCGACCTGGCCAACCTGGTGAACGAGGCTTCGTTGTTTGCGGCTCGTGCCGGCAAGCGCATCGTCGAGATGAAAGAGTTCGAACTGGCCAAAGACAAGATCATGATGGGTGCCGAGCGCAAATCCATGGTCATGTCCGAGAAAGAAAAGCAGAACACTGCTTATCACGAAGCCGGCCACGCTATCGTCGGTCGCGTCGTGCCTGAGCATGACCCGGTCTACAAAGTGTCGATCATTCCGCGCGGTCGCGCACTTGGTGTGACCATGTTCCTGCCGGAAGAAGATCGCTACAGCCTGTCCAAGCGTGCACTGATCAGCCAGATCTGCTCGCTGTACGGCGGTCGTATCGCTGAAGAGATGACCCTGGGCTTCGATGGCGTCACCACCGGTGCGTCCAACGACATCATGCGTGCCAGCCAGATAGCACGAAACATGGTGACCAAGTGGGGGTTGTCGGAAAAACTCGGTCCATTGATGTACGCCGAAGAAGAGGGCGAAGTGTTCCTCGGTCGTGGCGGCGGTGGTCAGCATGCCAGTTTCTCTGGCGAGACGGCCAAGCTGATCGACTCCGAAGTGCGCAGCATCATTGACCAGTGCTACGGCACGGCCAAGCAGATCCTCACGGATAACCGTGACAAGCTTGATGCGATGGCGGATGCCCTGATGAAGTACGAGACGATCGATGCCGATCAGATCGATGACATCATGGCGGGTCGTACGCCTCGCGAACCTCGCGACTGGTCTGGCGGCAACGACACTTCCGGCACGCCTCCGGTGGTGCAGGATGGGCGTCCGGAAACACCTATCGGCGGCCCGGCTGCTGACGTTTAAGGTTTGAAATGACTTCTGTTCAGTCCTCGACCCGGTTGCCTTGCGGCAACCGGGTTCTTGATTTGGCCCAGACGCATGTCATGGGCATTCTCAATGTCACTCCCGATTCCTTTTCCGATGGCGGCCGATACAGCCAGCTGGACGCGGCCCTGCGCCACGCCGAGGCGATGGTGGCGGCCGGTGCGACGCTGATCGACGTCGGTGGTGAATCGACCCGGCCCGGTGCCAGGGCCGTTTCGCCGCTTGAAGAGCTAGAGCGCGTAGCGCCTATCGTTGAGCGCATCAGTCGCGAACTGGATGTGATTATCTCGGTCGATACCTCCACGCCTGCCGTCATGCGTGAAACCGCAAGGCTGGGGGCGGGGTTGATCAATGACGTACGCTCGTTGCGTCGAGATGGTGCTCTGGATGCAGCGGCGGCCACCGGTTTGCCGGTGTGCCTGATGCATATGCTCGGCGAGCCGGGCGACATGCAGGACAACCCTCAGTACCAGGATGTTACGAAAGAGGTCGGCGAGTTTCTTGCCGAGCGCATGGTTCAGTGTGCCTCGGTAGGTATCCCTGCTGAGCGGATCATTCTTGATCCGGGCTTCGGCTTCGCGAAAACCCTGCAGCACAATCTAAGTTTGTTTAAGCATATGGAGGCCCTGCATGCTTTGGGGCGGCCTCTGTTGGTCGGTGTTTCGCGAAAGAGCATGATCGGCCAGGCCTTGAATCGACCTGTGGGAGAGCGTCTGCATGGTGGTCTGGCACTTGCGGCGCTGGCTTCGGTCAAAGGTGCGCGTATATTGCGCGTCCATGATGTAGCGGAAACGGTCGACGTGGTGCGGATGATTGCCGCCGTAGAATCAGCTGAATAAGAAAGATGGAGTACTTATGAGTAAGAAATACTTTGGCACCGACGGCATTCGTGGTCGGGTCGGTCAATACCCTATCACTCCTGATTTCATGCTCAAGCTTGGCTGGGCGGCAGGCATGGCATTTCGCAGCATGGGCGCCTGCAAGGTGCTCGTGGGCAAGGACACCCGTATCTCCGGTTACATGTTCGAGTCGGCGCTTGAGGCTGGGCTGACCTCGGCCGGTGCTGATGTGATGCTGTTGGGGCCAATGCCGACTCCGGCCATCGCCTATTTGACGCGGACCTTTCACGCCGAAGCCGGCATCGTGATCAGCGCTTCGCATAACCCTCATGACGACAACGGTATCAAGTTTTTCTCTGGTAAGGGCACCAAGCTCCCGGATGAAGTCGAGCTGATGATCGAAGAGCTGCTGGACACCCCGATGACCGTGGTTGAGTCGAGCAAGATCGGCAAAGTGTCGCGAATCAACGATGCCTCGGGCCGTTATATCGAATTCTGCAAGAGTAGCGTTCCCACCGGCACCAGTTTTGCCGGCCTGAAGATCGTGCTCGATTGTGCTCACGGCGCGACTTATAAAGTGGCGCCTAGCGTGTTCCGTGAGTTGGGGGCTGATGTCGTTGTGCTTTCTGCTCATCCCAACGGCCTGAACATCAATGATAATTGCGGTTCGACCCATATGGCGCCGCTGCAAGCGGCCGTGCTGGCCGAGCGCGCCGATTTGGGTATCGCCTTCGACGGTGACGGTGATCGGGTGCAGATGGTTGATCACACCGGTGCTGTCGTCGATGGTGACGAGCTGCTGTTCATCATCGCTCGCGATCTGCAAGAGCGTGGCAAGTTGCAGGGCGGTGTGGTCGGTACGCTGATGAGTAACCTGGGGCTGGAGTTGGCCCTGGCGGATCTGGCGATTCCTTTTGTGCGGGCCAACGTTACCGTCAAGGAGGCCAGTGATCGTGTCACTCAAGCGATGGCGGGCCGCGGGCGCGTGTTGTTGCGCAAGTCCGGGACAGAGCCGCTGGTGCGTGTCATGGTCGAAGGCGAGGACGAAACGCAGGTTCGCGATTACGCCGAAGAGCTGGCAAAACTGGTAACTGAAGTTTCTGCCTGATTTCGGCTTGCCAGCCATGATTGTGTTGGGTAACATCTGCGCCCACTTTGACCGACGAGGTACAGCATGCGTCGCCCTATGGTAGCTGGTAACTGGAAGATGCACGGTACCCGCGCCAGCGTCGCTGAGCTGATCGACGGCCTTCGTCATCTGGCCTTGCCGAGCGGTGTTGATGTCGCGGTGTTCCCGCCTTGCTTGTATATCAATCAAGTGATTGATGGTTTGCAAGGGAAGTCGATTTCGGTCGGCGCGCAGAACTCTGCGATTGAATCCGGGCAGGGTGCGTTGACAGGTGAAATTTCACCGAGTCAGTTGGTGGATGCAGGTTGTTCCCTGGTGCTTGTCGGGCACTCTGAGCGCCGCCAGATAATGGGCGAGCTCGACGGGACGCTGAATCGCAAATTTGCGGCAGCACAGGCATGTGGCTTGATTCCGGTGTTGTGTGTAGGGGAAACCCTCGAGCAGCGCGAAGCTGGAAAAACTCTTGAGGTTGTCGGGCGTCAGCTGGGCAGCATCATCGAGGAGCTGGGTGTTGGTGCTTTTGCAAAGGCAGTAATCGCTTACGAGCCGGTCTGGGCCATTGGTACCGGGCTGACTGCTTCGCCGCAACAGGCGCAGGATGTGCATGCAGCCATTCGCGCCCAGTTGGCGGCAGAGAATTCTGAAGTCGCACAAGGTGTGCGGCTTCTATACGGCGGCAGCGTGAAGGCGGCCAATGCGGCCGAACTGTTCGGCATGCCGGATATCGATGGGGGGCTCATTGGTGGGGCTTCCCTGAATGCAGATGAGTTCGGTGCGATTTGTCGCGCCGCGGGAAACTGAAAAAATGCTGGAAACAGTCGTAGTCGTTTTTCATCTGCTGGGTGCGTTGGGCGTAGTTGCTCTGGTATTGCTGCAGCAGGGTAAAGGTGCGGACGCTGGTGCATCTTTCGGAGCAGGTGCTTCAAATACTGTGTTCGGAAGCCAAGGTACCTCTACCTTTCTTAGTAAGTTTACTGCTATACTTGCCGCCGGTTTCTTCATGACCAGCTTGGGGTTAGGTTACTTTGCTAAAGAGAAAGCTCACCAGCTGACTCAAGTAGGTTTGCCAAACCCAGCAGTGTTGGAAGTTCCAAAGCAAAAACCGGCTTCTGATGATGTCCCGGTGCTTCAAGAGCAAAAGTCGGCTACTCCAGCGACTGGCGTGCCTCCAGCTCAAGAGCAGAAGTAAGAAGAGTTTCAAACGTAGTATTGCCGAGGTGGTGGAATTGGTAGACACGCAACCTTGAGGTGGTTGTGCCCATAGGGTGTAGGGGTTCGAGTCCCCTTCTCGGTACCAATTATCAGGAGAGCCCGCTGTTGCGGGCTTTCTTGTAGGTGGAAGGTTACATTGACCCTGTCAGGGATCGGTCGTATACTTCCGCCCCAGCTTTGTCGCGGGGTGGAGCAGYCTGGTAGCTCGTCGGGCTCATAACCCGAAGGTCGTCGGTTCAAATCCGGCCCCCGCAACCAGTTTAAGGAGCCCCTTTTCAGGGGCTTTTTGTTAGCTGGACACTTTCAACGCCGCTATTCGGCGGCGTTTCAAGGATGGGCGTTTCGCCCATTTTTTTATTTTGCATAGCATGCACATACATGCACGAGGGGGTTCAGGTGTCGAGCAAGCTAGAAGAGTTGCAGGCCTTGCTGGCCCCGGTGGTCGTGGCCCTAGGCTATGAATGCTGGGGTATTGAGTTTTCGGCTCAAGGTCGCCACTCAATGTTGCGCGTTTATATCGATAAAGAAGGCGGCGTGCTGGTGGACGATTGTGCCATCGTCAGTCGCCAGATCAGCGGTGTGCTGGATGTTGAAGATCCAATCTCCGTTGAGTACACCCTTGAAGTTTCCTCGCCTGGCATGGAACGCCCACTGTTCACTCTTGAGCAGTTTGCAAAATTTGCCGGTGAACAAGTGAAGATCAAGCTGCGCTCGCCTTTTGAAGGTCGACGCAACTTTCAGGGCCTTCTGCGCGGTGTAGAAGAGCAGGACGTCGTGGTGCAGGTTGAAGACCATGAGTTCCTGTTGCCGATCGATATGATCGACAAGGCCAACATTATTCCCAGTTTTGACTGAGACGCGGATCCCGCGGATCCAATGGCTTGCGAAAGGCGAGGCGTACGATGAGCAAAGAAGTACTGCTGGTTGTTGAGTCGGTATCCAATGAAAAGGGCGTACCGGCAAACGTAATTTTTGAAGCGCTGGAGCTGGCTCTGGCCACTGCTACCAAAAAACGTTTCGAGGACGAAGTCGATCTGCGTGTGGAAATCAATCGCCACACCGGTGCTTATGAGACATWCCGTCGCTGGACGGTCGTCGAAGAAGCAGACCTGGACGATCCGGCTATCGAAACCTGGCCAAGCAAGGTTGCGCAAACGCATCCTGGCGCCAAGGTCGGTGACGTTGTCGAAGAAAAAATCGAATCCATCGAGTTCGGCCGCATTGCTGCACAGACTGCCAAGCAAGTCATCGTGCAGAAAGTTCGCGAAGCCGAGCGTGCTCAAGTCGTTGATGCCTATCGCGAGCGTCTGGGGGAAATCATCTCCGGCACCGTGAAGAAAGTCACCCGCGACAATGTGATCGTCGACCTGGGCAATAACGCAGAAGCGTTGCTGGCCCGTGAAGACATCATCTCTCGCGAAACCTTCCGGGTTGGCGTGCGTCTGCGTGCGCTGCTCAAGGAAATCCGCACCGAGAACCGCGGCCCGCAGCTGATCCTGTCGCGTACCGCGCCGGAAATGCTGATCGAGTTGTTCCGCATCGAAGTGCCGGAAATCGCTGAAGGCCTGATCGAAGTAATGGCTGCATCCCGTGACCCGGGTTCGCGTGCCAAGATCGCGGTCCGCTCCAAAGACAAACGCATCGATCCGCAAGGCGCTTGCATCGGTATGCGCGGTTCGCGCGTCCAGGCAGTGTCCGGCGAGTTGGGCGGTGAGCGTGTGGACATCGTCCTGTGGGACGATAACCCTGCTCAGTTCGTGATCAATGCAATGTCGCCGGCTGAAGTGGCGGCAATTATCGTTGACGAAGATGCCCACGCAATGGACATCGCCGTTGGCGCAGACAATCTGGCTCAGGCCATCGGTCGCGGTGGTCAGAACGTGCGTCTGGCTAGCCAGTTGACTGGCTGGACCCTGAACGTGATGACCGAATCGGACATCCAGGCTAAGCAACAAGCAGAAACTGGCGACATCCTGCGCAACTTTATCGACGAGCTGGAAGTCGACGAAGACCTGGCACAGGTGCTGGTAGATGAAGGTTTCACCAGCCTGGAAGAGATTGCCTACGTACCGTTGGAAGAAATGCTCAACATCGACGGCTTTGACGAAGAAACCGTCAACGAGCTTCGCGCTCGCGCCAAGGATCGTTTGTTGACCAAAGCCATCGCTACTGAGGAAAAGCTGGCAGACGCCCATCCGGCCGAAGACCTGCTCTCGCTTGAGGGCATGGACAAGGATTTGGCGATGGAACTGGCGGTGCGCGGCGTAATTACCCGCGAAGACCTGGCCGAGCAGTCTATTGACGACCTGCTCGACATCGACGGCATTGACGATGATCGTGCCGGCAAGTTGATCATGGCCGCCCGAGCCCACTGGTTCGAGTAATTAGGCGCGGCCTGAGGAGAGAAGTGCATGACGCAAGTCACGGTGAAACAACTGGCCGATGAGGTCAAAACACCGGTAGAGCGCCTGTTGCAGCAGATGCGTGAGGCAGGTCTGCCGCACACCGCCGCCGAAGAACATGTGACTGACAGTGAGAAGCAATCTTTGCTGACTCACTTGAAAAGCAGCCACAAGGCGAAAGTGGAAGAACCACGCAAGATCACGCTGCAGCGTAAAACCACCAGCACCCTGCGTGTTGCTGGCAGCAAAAGCATCAGCGTTGAAGTACGCAAGAAGAAAGTCTTCGTGCAGCGCAGCCCGGAAGAAATCGAAGCCGAGCGCAAACGCGAACTGGAAGAACGTCGCGCAGTAGAAAATGCTGCACGTCAGAAGGCTGAAGAAGAAGCCAAGCGTCGCGCCGAAGAAGAAGCGCGTCGCCAGCCTGCTGCTGCGCAAACCGCTCCTGTCGAAGCTGTCGCAGCGCCTGTTGCAGTTGCCGAACCTGTGCGTGAAAGCGCCCCGGTCGTGGCCGCTGCACCTGCACCGGCAGCCGACACTCGCAAGCGCGACGAGCAGCGTCGTCCGGACAAACCACGTGCCGACGATAGCAATCGTCGTGGCAGTGGTGATGGCGAGCGCAAAAACGCTCCACATCGTGCTTCGGTCAAGGAAAAGGCGCCTGCTCCACGCGTTGCCCCACGTACTACCGACGAAGAAAGCGATGGCTTCCGTCGTGGTGGTCGCGGCAAGGCCAAGCTGAAGAAACGCAACGCCCACGGTTTCCAGAGCCCAACAAGTGACCCTGGTCAGCGACACCGCCCTGGAAGATTCCCTGGCCGAGTCCCTGAAGTTTGAAGGTGAGACGTTCTCCCGTGCACCGGTTGTGACCGTAATGGGTCACGTTGACCACGGTAAGACCTCGCTGCTCGACTACATCCGTCGTGCCAAGGTAGCTGCTGGCGAAGCCGGTGGTATCACCCAGCACATCGGTGCGTACCACGTTGAAACCGAACGCGGCATGGTCACCTTCCTCGACACCCCTGGTCACGCCGCGTTTACCGCCATGCGTGCCCGTGGTGCCAAGGCGACCGACATCGTGATCCTGGTGGTTGCAGCGGACGACGGCGTAATGCCGCAGACCGTTGAAGCTGTTCAGCACGCTCAGGCGGCTGGCGTACCTCTGGTTGTTGCAGTGAACAAAATCGACAAGCCGGGCGCCGATCTCGATCGCATCCGTAGCGAATTGTCGGTTCACGGCGTGACTTCGGAAGAGTGGGGCGGCGACACCCCGTTCGTATCGGTTTCGGCGAAAGTCGGTACCGGCGTGGACGAGTTGCTCGAAGCTGTTCTGCTGCAAGCTGAAGTTCTCGAACTGAAAGCAACCCCATCGGCCCCTGGTCGTGGTGTTGTGGTTGAATCGCGTCTCGACAAAGGTCGTGGCCCGGTTGCAACCGTTCTGGTTCAAGACGGTACCCTGCGCCAGGGCGACATGGTGCTGGTCGGTTCGAACTATGGCCGCGTTCGCGCCATGCTCGACGAGAACGGCAAGCCAATCAAGGAAGCCGGTCCTTCCATCCCTGTCGAGATCCTCGGCCTGGACGGTACTCCGGACGCTGGCGACGAGATGAGCGTAGTTGCTGACGAGAAGAAAGCCCGTGAAGTGGCTCTGTTCCGTCAAGGCAAGTTCCGCGAAGTCAAACTGGCCCGTGCTCACGCCGGCAAGCTTGAAAACATCTTCGAGAACATGGGTCAGGAAGAGAAGAAGACGCTCAACATCGTCCTCAAATCCGACGTCCGTGGTTCGCTGGAAGCGTTGAACGGTGCCTTGAATGGCCTGGGTAACGACGAAGTGCAAGTGCGTGTGGTCGGTGGCGGTGTCGGTGGTATCACCGAATCCGACGCCAACCTGGCACTGGCCTCCAACGCTGTACTGTTCGGCTTCAACGTGCGTGCCGATGCCGGCGCTCGCAAGATCGTCGAGCAGGAAGGTCTGGATATGCGTTACTACAACGTGATCTATGACATCATCGAAGACGTCAAGAAAGCTCTTACCGGTATGCTGGGCAGCGATGTTCGCGAGAACATCCTGGGTACCGCTGAAGTGCGTGACGTGTTCCGTTCGCCGAAGTTTGGCGCGATCGCCGGTTGCATGGTTATCGAAGGTGTTGTTCACCGTAACCGTCCAATCCGTGTACTGCGTGAAGACATCGTTATCTTCGAAGGCGAGCTGGAATCCCTGCGCCGCTTCAAGGATGACGCTTCCGAAGTACGTGCCGGCATGGAATGCGGTATCGGCGTGAAGAGCTACAACGACGTCAAAGTCGGTGACAAGATCGAAGTCTTCGAGAAGGTTCAGGTTGCTCGCAGCCTCTAACTCGCGCACTTCAAGAGCCGTGATGGCCAGCCGCATGCAATTGCGCGGTGCATCAGTCGGACTCTAAACGCAACGCCCGGTCTGGCTTTTGTCAGGCCGGGCGTTTGCCGCTTTCAGACCCTTCGGGTTTCACCGTGGGGCAGTAACAGGTAACAAGACATGGCAAAAGAATATAGCCGTACCCAACGTATCGGCGATCAGATGCAGCGTGAGCTGGCACAGCTGATCCGTCGTGAAGTCAAAGACCCGCGCGTCGGGCTGGTCACCATTACCGCTGTTGAAGTCAGCCGTGATGTCGGTCACGCCAAGATCTTCATCACCGTGATGGGGCAGGACAGCCGCGACGATATCGCGCAAAGCATCAAGGTGCTCAACTCCGCCGCCGGTTTCCTGCGCATGCAGTTGGCTCGCGAGATGAAATTGCGCAGCGTTCCACAGTTGCACTTCCATTACGACGAAAGTGTCGTGCGTGGTGCGCACCTGTCGGCCCTGATCGAACGCGCGGTGGCTGAAGACAATCAGCACCCGGTAGCGGCTGAACCCGAAGACGCCAAGGAGTAATCGGTGGCTCAGGTCAAACGTATCCGTCGTAACGTCAGCGGTATCATCCTGCTCGACAAGCCGTTGGGGTTCACTTCCAACGCGGCGTTGCAGAAGGTCCGCTGGTTGCTCAATGCCGAGAAGGCCGGGCATACCGGCAGTCTCGATCCGCTGGCCACTGGCGTGTTGCCGTTGTGCTTCGGCGAGGCCACCAAGTTCTCGCAATACCTGCTCGATTCCGACAAAGGTTATGAAACCCTGGCGCAACTGGGCAAGACCACCACCACGGCGGATGCCGAAGGTGAGGTTTTGCTGGAACGTCCGGTGACCGTTGGTCGTGCCGATATCGAAGCTGTGTTGCCGAAATTTCGTGGGCAAATCAGTCAGATACCGCCGATGTACTCGGCACTCAAGCGCGATGGGCAGCCGCTGTACAAGCTGGCCCGTGCAGGTGAAGTAGTGGAGCGCGAACCGCGTTCTGTTACTATTGCGCGCTTGGAATTACTGGCCTTTGAGGGTGATACTGCGCGGCTTGCGGTGGATTGCAGCAAAGGCACCTATATCCGTACCCTGGTGGAGGATATCGGTGAGCAACTCGGTTGTGGCGCTTACGTGGCTGAATTGCGACGTACCCAGGCCGGGCCTTTCACGCTTGCACAGACCGTCACTCTGGAAGAGCTGGAAGCGGTACATGCCGAAGGCGGCAACGAAGCGGTCGACCGCTTCCTGATGCCATCGGACAGCGGCCTGCTGGATTGGCCACTGTTGCAGTTCTCGGAAGCGAGCGCGTTCTACTGGCTCAACGGCCAGCCGGTACGTGCCCCGGATGCACCGAAATTTGGCATGGTACGGGTACAGGATCACAATGGTCGCTTCATCGGTATCGGTGAAGTGAGCGAAGACGGGCGCATCGCGCCACGTCGACTGATTCGGTCAGAATGACCGAACGAGGGTGGCTGTTAACAGGCACGGTCACTACTCATTTTTAGATACAGGGATTTGTCCCTGGCCTGTTGAAACTGTTTTTCTGAAACGGTTTCCTGATAAAAGGATTGCCTCATGGCTCTCGACGTTCAAGAAAAAGCTCAAATCGTAGCTGACTACCAGCAAGCTGTTGGTG
>NZ_JBFTMK010000166.1:0-8719 GCF_056396965.1 Pseudomonas sp. 05N434 | reverse complement strand
GTCCCAGGTAGCCAAGCTGTTGCGCCTGCCCGGCCAATCGGCGGGCGGCAGTACGCTGGCGACACAGCTTGAGAAATATCGACACTCGCCCGACGGCTTGACCGTGTCGGGCGCGGAAAAAATCCGCCAAATGATTTCCGCCAGCGTGCGGGCCTATCAGACGGGGCCGGAAACCCTTCAGGTACGGCAAAATGTGATTCGCGATTACCTCAACAGTGTTCCGCTGTCCGCGGTGCCGGGCCACGGTGAAGTGCACGGCATGGCCGAAGGTTTGCGTGTGTGGTACGGCGCCGACTTCAACAAGGCCAACGAACGGCTGGCCAGCACCGACACCGATCAGAAAAGCCTGGCGGAGAAAGGCCTGGCCCTGCGTGAAATGCTGTCGCTGATGATTGCTCAACGCCGCCCTTCCCACTACTTGACCAAGGGCCGCGATGAATTGGCCAGCCTGACCGACAGCCATATTCGCCTGCTGTCACAAAATGGGGTGATCGATGCACCGCTCGCGGCGGCAGCACTGGCAAGCCAAGTGACCTACCGCGACTGGCAGACCCAACCCACCATCCAACCGATCGAAACCAACAAAGGCATCAGTGTCGCGCGCAGTCGCCTGGGCAGTTTGCTCAACCGGCCGCTGTATGACCTCGACCGCCTCGACCTTTCCGCCACCAGCACCCTGCAAGGCGAGCTGCAAACCCAGGCCACCGCATACCTCAAGCATCTGGCCGACCCAGCCTATGCAGCGGAAATCGGCCTGATCGGCGAACGCCTGCTCACCCCCACCAGCACCACGCAGGTGCGCTACAGCTTCACCCTGTTCGAACTGACCCCGGACGGCTCGCGGGTAAGGGTGCAGACCGACAGCACCGACCAACCGTTCGACATCAATGAAGGCAGCAAGCTGGAACTGGGCTCCACCGCAAAAATGCGTGTGCTCACCACTTACCTGCAGATCATCTCCGAATTGCACGATCGCTACGCAGGCATGACCGTTGCCGAACTGAAGAAAACCGAAGTCGCCGAACAGGATCGCCTGAGCAGCTGGGCCGTCGATTACATGATTCAGAACACCGACCGCAGCCTGCCAAAAATGCTCGGCGCCGCACTGGATCGCAAATATTCGGCCAGCCCCGGCGAGGCGTTTTTCACCGGTGGCGGGCTGCACACGTTCGTTAACTTCCGCAAGGAGGACAACGGCCGCATGCCGTCCCTGCGCGATGCCATTCGTGAGTCGATCAACCTGCCGTTCATCCGGCTGATGCGCGACCTGGTGCGCTACAGCACCTACGCAGGCCCCAACAGCAGCGCCGAATTGCTCAAGGACGACCGCGACCCGCGGCGTCAGGAATACCTGGCCCAGTTTGCCGACCGTGAAGGCACCGCATTCCTGCTGCGGTTCTGGAAGAAGTACCAGAACAAAGACACCCAGACCCGCCTCGAGACCTTCCTCGACAGCATGCACCCGACACCGATCCGCATGGCTGCCGTGCATCGCTATCTATTCCCGCAGGCCGACCAGGAGAGCTTCAACACCTTCGTGCGCTCACACCTCAAGGGCGCCAAGCTCACGGAAAAACTCACCGACGAACGCCTCGAACGCCTGTACCTGAGTTACGGCCCGGGCAGCTACGACCTGCCGGATCAGGGCTTCATCGCCAAGGTCCACCCGCTGGATCTGTGGCTGATGGGCTACTTGCTGAACAACCCCGACGCCAAGTTCAGCCAGATCGTCAAAGCCAGCGAATTCGAACGCCAGGAGGTTTACAGCTGGCTGTTCAAAAGCAAACACAAGGGCGCCCGTGACAGCCGCATCCGCACGATGCTGGAGATCGAGGCGTTCCTCGACATTCATCAACGCTGGCAGAAAGTCGGCTATCCGTTCGACCACCTGGTGCCCTCGCTGGCCACCGCCATCGGCAGCTCCGGCGACCGACCCGCCGCGCTGGCGGAGCTGATCGGCACCATCCTCAACGACGGTGTACGCCTGCCGACGCTGCGTATCGACAGCCTGCACTTCGCGGCCGGTACGCCCTATGAAACCCAACTGATCAACAATCCGGTCGTCGGCAAACGCGTAATGCCTTCCGAGGTGGCAACCGCCATGCGCGAGGCCTTGTCGCAAGTGGTGGATGCCGGCACGGCCAAACGCGTGGCAGGCAGTTTCAAACTGGCCAACGGCACCCCGCTGGCCATGGGCGGCAAAACCGGGACCGGCGACAACCGCATCGAAGCCATCGGTCCGGGAGGGCGGATTCTGAGCTCGAAATCGATCAACCGCACCGCAACATTCGTGTTCTACATCGGCGATAGCCATTTCGGCACCTTGACCGCCTACGTGCCGGGGCGCTCGGCCGAAGCCTTCAAATTTACCTCGGCGTTGCCCGTGCAAGTGCTCAAGGGCATGGCGCCCATCCTGATGCCATATCTGCAACCGGGGAGTGGCACCGGATGTTTGCCCGTGGAGGTCTCCCGCCGCTGACCGGGTGGTAAATAGTTATTTTCGGCATGGAAAATTCCAATGCTTTCGGCACTCTCCACAGGTGTTCCGCGCAGTAATTCAGACTTTTACTTTGAGCGACGAAGGATAGGCTGTTGCCTTCCATAACTGCTCAAGGCTGATAAAAACAATGTCAGATTTACAAGGACGTAAAACTGCCCGCCCAGGAGGGGCAGACGACGATAAGGGCCGTCACTACGCTTTCATCCAGAGTCGAATTCACCCGACATTCAAGGATGCTTCGTTGCGCAGGGCGCGGGAACTGAGCCTCACACAAACCCGTTCCGGACAATGGATCAGGACCGCCACTCAATCTGCTCACACACAGTTACAAGATGCCAACCTTGAACTCTGGTCTGCCCAGAACAAGGTGGATCGGTTTCTCGAAGAGTTACAAAACGTTGATGACTTCGCTGAACCCTTGCTCACCGATGCATTGATGAAACAGTACGGGGTCGATGTCGATGTCAGAACCACTTACTTGCATCTTTACTTACCCAAGGAACGCCCCTGGTATGCCATCGACGTCACAGGCGGCGTCGTCACCCGAACCGTCTCCCTGCTGAACGCTGCCCTGCACAACTTCGCACGCAGCGAAACCTGCGAGCCGGATTCCGACTTCATCAGCCAGCCCGATGAGCGCGGTCTGTTCGACGTCCTGCCGGTCAAACGCAAAATGTCCATTGCACAGTTCCAGACCCTGTGTCGTGAGCTGGACATTGGCGCGCGCTATGCCCGATACCTTGAAGACCGCTTGCTACCCGGCGATGCCGTCGCCAGGCGTTTTCTGCAACTCAAAATCATCGACAGCGAGAAAGCTGCCTTCAAGGCAGCCGTTCAACAAGCGCTGATGACCGGCGACATTGATGCCGACGCGAGCGACCTGATCCTGAAGATGCTCGATGGCCAGCGCAACCTCACCCGCAAGGGCCGGGTGATGCATTTCGCTGAACTGTCCATTCTGGACAGCCGGCTGGCCGGGATCGTATTGATCACACCGGACCTGTACCGCGAGCACAGGCGAGAGGTCGTGCCGATATTCGCGTATGTCCCGCAAGACCCTGAACATCCGTTGAAAGAGTACCCCTCAACGGTCGCCTTCATGAATGAGCTGACTCGCCAGCTGCGGGACAACCCGCTCATCTCGTCCACTGGAATGACTTATCGCCAGTTCTTCAGCCGGTTCGTCGATCAGCCGGAGAGAGGGCATTTTTTCGGCGGGTTGCAGCAGCGTCTGTTCGAGGTGAAATGGCATCAGAAAGATCCGCTGGATCCAGGGCCCAGCTGGCGGGAAGTGCCGGTCGAGCAGCCCAATCTTCGTTTCAGCGCCACACCGATCCGCGGCGAATTCTGGAAATACCGCTTTGAGCAGAAGCTGAACAAAATCCTCAATGACGCCCGACACATCGCCGTGTCCACCGCCGACACCGATCGCAATGCCCGATGGGCCTGGTGGGAGAATTTCAAGAAAATAGTCTCGGACATCTTCAACGTCGCCCTGATGGTCGTCACACCGTTCGTGCCGGGGTTGGGGGAATTGATGATGGCCTACACCGCCTATCAGATCGCCAACGATGTCATCGAAGGCTTCGTCGACATGACGTTGGGGCTGTGGAACGAAGCCGTCGAGCACATCGTGGGTGTGGTGGAAGATGCCATTCAACTGGCGGCGTTCGCCGCCGGGGCAAACATTGGCGAGGTCGTGCGTCTGAAACTCTCGCCACTGATCGAAGGCATGAAACCGGTCACGCTGCCCAATGGCGAGCCACGCCTGTGGCATCCCGATCTGCGGCCTTACGAACTGCCGGATGTGAAGCTGTCGGCCGACTCCGGTCCTGACGAACTGGGCCTGCATACCCACCAGGGCCAGGACATCCTGCCGCTGGATGACACCCAATTCGCCGTGCAGAAAGACCCGCAAACCGGCAACTACCGCGTCAAGCATCCACACCGCGCCAATGCGTATTCACCCGAGTTGCGACACAACGGCCTCGGCGCCTGGACTCACGAAGGCGAAAACCCGCGAGCATGGAGTACGCCGAAACTGCTGCGCCGTCTCGGCCACACCGTCGACGGTCTGACCGACGCGGATCTCGAACACGTGCGCATTGCCAGCGGCACCGACGACGGCGCACTGCGCCGGATGTACATCGACAACACGGCTGCGCCACCGCTACTGGACGACAGCCTCGAACGCCTGCACCTCCAGCGCCAGGCCCGGAACGGCATTGAACGGATTCGCACAGGGCTGGCGCTGGATCCGTCCTCCTACTGGTTTGAACCGCTGGCGACCTACCTGGACGGCTGGCCTGCGGATAAATCGCTGAAGGTTTATCACAACGACGACCTGACCGGTCCCTTTCGCCAGTACGGCAATCCCGAGGCAACGGCGGGGCAGACGCTGGCCACCAGCCTGTCGCACCTGTTGAGCGACCAGTTTGCGCCAAGCCTCGTCAACTTCCTCGATGAAGCGGAACTGCAAGCAGTACTCGGCCGGCCAATGGCGAAAAGCGAACAGGTGCAAGCGCTGCGCGATCGGCTGGCGGACGAAGCCAATCGCCTGCTTCCAGACATCGTCAATCAGCTGTACCAAGGTGCACAAGCATCGGACGATCCCCGGGTCAGGCTCGTGCGCCATGAGTTTGCACAGCTGCCGTCCCGTGCGGTGAAGACCCTGCTGAGCCGTGCCGACAGCCCTGACCTCAAGCGAATGGAACAAGAGCAGCGCCTGCCTTTGAACATCAAGATCCGCGCCCGTGAAGCGGACTTCGAAGTCCGGGCAAACCATGCCTATGAAGGGTTCTACGACGATGCGCAGTGGGTGCCGGAAACCGAAAGCCTGTTGCTCAATGCGCTCAGGATTCATTCCGACACGTTCAATGAGTTACGCATCGAAGTACGCGAAGGCAGCGATGCCGGCCCCCTGCGCTGCAGCGTGGGTACGCAGGACGCGTCGACCGTCCGGATACTGGTCCGGGATGAGGTGAACCGCTTCGAAGTCTGGGACGCGCAAAACCACAAATTGCGGGAAGCCGCCGATTTTTTCGAAGCGGTGCTCAACGCCTTGCCGAAAAACAAACAGACGCAATTGGGTTATCGACCCGGCCAGGGCCGTTTTTTCAAACAATGGGTCATGGTCAAGACCCAGACACCTGCCGAACGCCGCACCGTGCTCCTCGCGCCACCAATCCGTCCGCGGGCGGATCACGAAGACATGATGCTGTTGCGCGGCCCTGGCTTGTCCACCCGCAAAGCCACCCTCACGGAAAGGGTGCGGGACCTCTACCCCCACTTCAACGAACGAGAAGCCGATACCTTTGTGCGATCCCTTGGCTCGCCGGAACAAGGGCATCAGACCCTGACACGACTGGACCGCGAACTGCATGATCTTGAGGTGCTGCTCAATAAATGGCGATATCGGCAACCTGATAGCTGGGGTCCGGATCGCCAAGGGTTCGTCCGCGGTGGCGGGCTGCACATCAGCGAACGGCTCATCGATTGTTTCAGGAGAAAGCCCACCGTATTCGGCGAGCGCAGCACCACTTCCGATGGCGGCTATGCACTGGACCTTTCCACGGAAATCGACGCTGTCGACCTCAAGCGTTGGTGGAAGGAACTGCCGGACATCAAGCACTACCTCGATCAGATCACCACGTTGAACCTGGACCGCACGACGTTCTCCCAGAAAGCCTCCGGCCTGTTGAAAGACTTCCCCCACCTGCGGCAACTGAGCGCCCGCGGTTGCGGCTTGACGCAGTTGCCCGACAGCATCGGCAAAATGCATTACCTGCGCACGCTACGCCTGATGAACAACGACATCAGGCTGACGCCGGCGTCGGTCGAGCAGCTGCGAAACCTGACCCGTATCGAAACACTCAGGCTCGATGACAACCCAAGGCTGGGGATGCTGCCGAACGTTGAGCGCATGCCCAGGCTCAGCATCCTGAGTCTGAGCAACACGGGGGCCACCACGTGGCCCGACGGGCTCTTTGCGCCCAACAAGCGTCGGCCTCGAGGATTTTTTCTGGATCTGCAGGAAAACCCGATCAGGATCATTCCCACCGTCGTGCCCGGCTCTGACGATGCGTTTATCGTGGCGCGGACCCGCCTGTTCGAAATGAACCTGTCTCAGGCCAATGTCGTCAAGTTCCAGGCGTATCGACGCTCGGTCGGCATCTCGCCCACACAGGTCTATACCGACGCCGCCACCGACGCGATGGCCCAATGGCCGATGAAGGATGACTCGGAGTGGTGGAGTGCCGAAGTCTCCGGGTTGGGGACCTTCCGCCAGGAAGCCTGGCACGACCTGATGTCCGAGCCTGGCTCTGAAGGGTTTTTCGCCTTGATCCAGAAACAGACCACCTCGGCCGATTACCGGGCCGGCGGTGAATTGCGTAATCAACTGAGCAGCCGGGTATGGCGAATGGTCGAAGCCGTCGACCTGGACAGCGAGTTGCGCGCCGATCTGTTCGAAATGGCAACGTCGCCCACGACCTGCGCCGATGCGGGAGCCCAGATGTTCAACCACATGGGCATCAAGGTGCTTGCCTCCGAAGCCTATGCCTTGTCGACATCGGGCGCCATGCTGGAAAGCAGGTTGGTCAGGTTGGCAAAAGGGGCGGCCCGTCTTGCGCGGGTGGAAGATATTGCACGGGCCGATTTCGCCAAACGTCCGGGCGGCGACGAAATTGAAGTGTACCTCGCCTATGAGAGCGGCCTGGCGCAACGTCTCGATTTGCCGTGGCAATCGACATTGTTGCGGTATCCCGAATTGGCCAGGGTGAACGCTGAAATGCTCGACACGGCGTTCGACACGGTAATGTCGATGGAAGCCGGCGACGGGTTGGTCAATGGAATGATCGAACAGCCGTACTGGGAGAAATACCTGCGTGACACCTATCCCGCGGAGTTCCGGCGCAATGCCCGGATGTATGAACACAGGACCGACCTGCTGGATGAACTGCGCGAGGCCCAACGCGCCTGGGCCGGTTCCAAAGAGCAGTTGATTGTGCAACGACGCGCGCTCAAGCAGCGGTTACTCGACCTTGCCAGTCAACTCAACGTCCCGGAAAGCCTTGTGCTCACCGGCGAGGAAATGACGGACGAGGTCTATGGCGGTTTGCTCAACGACATCGGCTACGAGGAAAAACAGCTGAGCCGTCGGTTGACCCGAGCGGCGCTGCAAAACGCCGGATAATCAGCCCCCGCCCTGAAGGCGATCATGCCTTCAGGGCGTCTTCCACTGTTATCACACTTCGGAGTCCCATATCACGGTGATGTTTCCGGAGTATCTGGACGACACCCCGGGCTGGATCATGTACTCCACATAATTGGGTGCAATCTCGAAATGCAGGGTACCTGGCGCGCGATCCACGTAGAAACCGGGTTGGAATTTCTGGGCATTTGCCTGCCCGACATGCAAAGGACGCCGCGTGACCGGTTGCCCGAAGATATCCGTCAAACCGTTGGGCAAGGTGACGCTCAGTTTCACCACGGCAGGTCGCTTCGAAACGGGGTCGAGAATCATGCAATCGGTTAATCCGGTGATTTGACACTGAAGCTGCATCTTGAAACGGCTGGACGAAGAAATGTTGAAGGTTTGATCACGAAACAACCGGGTCGGTTTTCGCCCCTGGGTCAGCCAGGCCTGCCATCCCCCTGACGGAACGAGTTCCACTTGATTGCCGCCTGGGGGAATATCCACCTTCAAGGTGTGCTCGACATTCAACGTGAAGTTGAGGGTGATCAAATCGTCGTCAGGCAACATGACATCGCCCATGTCGAAATCCTGATGCGGCCCGACGGTGTAGTTCAGCACGCCACGATAGGTGCCTGCCGACATCTTGAGCGGGTTGGGCGTGGCCAGCTCGTAGCTGAACCCCGTGTTTTCATAAGCGAACTGGTAGTCCTGGGTAATGTCCTTTTGTGCCTGCTTGGCACACACACCCGCATTGGCCGGCACTCGCCAGAAGAACGCATAGTACAAGGCAGTGCCATAACCCACCCCGCCATATCCACAAGGGGGAGGCGCATTGACCCAGGTACTTTGCCAGACCCCTGTGGGCAGAGGCGTCTTGATCGTGTAAGCGGCCCCGATCCCGTTCACGCGCATCCTGAGCGTCTCGGACTCTCCGGTCACGTCGTGCACCACCGTGACGTCTCGCCAGGATGAAGGAACCCGGAACATCGCGCCCCGACGTTGCTCATGCAGCGCCGGTATAT
>NZ_JBFTMK010000165.1:0-9726 GCF_056396965.1 Pseudomonas sp. 05N434 | reverse complement strand
TCGCTGCTCAGTTACGCGATCAACTTCGGCGCCTACATCGAAGGGTCGGACAACAGCATTTTGTACGCGTGGAAAGGCCTGATGGGTGGTTATCCCGGGCTGTTTGCACTGGTGCCCTATCAGGAAAAACTCTCGGAATACCGTAGCCTCGAAAACCGCGACCTGTGGGAATACCGCCTGAACCTGACCCAGCAGGAAACCGAGCGCATGGTCGAGCATGTCTGGGAGCTCAAGCAGATCCAGTTCGACTACTTCTTCTTCGATGAAAACTGCTCCTATCGCCTGCTTGAGCTGCTGCAGGTGGCGCGGCCGGGCCTGAAACTGACCGATCAGTTCCCGTTGACCGCCATTCCCACCGACACCGTCAAAGCGGTGAAACAGGCCGGGCTGGTGGAGTCGATCGAATATCGCCCGTCCCGCGAGCGTGAACTGCTGAGCCGCGCGCAGCCGTTGACCGATGAAGAGCAGCAGTGGGTGCTGAAAATCAGCGCCGATCAGAAGCAATTGCAGGAACCGGCGTTCAAGGCGCAACCGCGCGAGCGTCAGGCGTTGATCATCGACGCGGCCTATCGTCTGGAGCGTTATCGCGCCAACGGCCAGGAACGTGACCCGCAACGAGCTCAGCGCAGTTTCGAATTACTGCGCGCGATCAATCAGAACCCGCCTCCTGAACTGGACATTGCGCGACCTGGCTTGCCCGAGGATGGCCACGAGTCCCGCACCTGGCAGGCCGGCATCGGCACCCGGGGTGACCAAGCCTTCGGCGAATATGGCCTGCGCATGGCCTACCACGACCTCAACGACAACGCCGAAAGCTTCCCCCTTGGCGCACAGATCGAAATCCTGCAGATGAAGCTGCGCCAATACGAAGGCAATCACTGGCAGTTGCAGCAACTGGACCTGGCGACCATCCGCTCCCTGACCCCGCGCAACGCGCTGTTGCAGCCGCTGTCGTGGCAAGTCACCGGCGGCCTGGAGCGTGTGCTGAGTGCCCAACGCGAATTCAGCCACCTGGCATCACCTGAAAACGAAGTGATGCTTGAAGTGAAGTGGTATCACTATTGATCTTTTGACCCTTCTTTCACTCCCATCCGACAAATCCGCTTCTAGACTTCCCCTATAGGCCGTTGAACGGCCCTGGAGTCCGAGATGTGGCGTTGCGTGGGTGTGTTGGGGTTGTTGCTATTGATTACAGGGTGCCAGTCGACTCACGAGGATCTGATCGCCAAAGGGTATCCGCCGGCGTTCGCCGATGGCTTCGATGACGGTTGCAGCAGTGGCCGGCAAGCCGCCGGGGCAATCACCGGTGAATTTCGCAAAAATGTCCCACGCTACCTCAAGGACAAGCAATACGCAGAAGGCTGGACCGATGGCTTGCGTCAATGCCAGGCCATGCGGGAAAGCGAGGATCGCAACGAGTACAGGGAACGCCATTGGGATGAGCGCGAAAGGGCCTGGCAACGAGAGAAAGACCGGGACGCCGCGCGAGCCTATCGCTCGCAATAAGTCGTTTACAGACATTCGTCGAAACTTAAAGCACGCGACCATGGCCCAAACCCTATAACGGGAGAACAACATGAGTCGCGCCTTCGTCAATGAAGATAACGCTGCCGCGCAAGCCGACCTGCCAGTCGAACGACAGGTCAGCGCGCAGCCCAATTACGTCACACCCGCCGGGCTCATGCAGCTTCAGGCGAAAGTCGCCGTGCTGCAAAGCCTGCTCGACGAGGAAAGCGCCAAAGGTGACCTGGCCGACAAGCAGCGCCAGGCCGACCTCGATCGCGACTGGCGCTACTTCAAGCAGCGCCTGCAAAGCGCACAGGTGGTCGCACAAGCCTCCTCGACCGACAAAGTGCAGATTGGCAATTGGGTGACCTTTGCCGACGAGCACGATCATGAACAGCGCGTGCAATTGGTCGGAGAAGACCAGGCGGATGCCGCCCATGGACTGATCAATTGGAGTTCACCGCTGGGACGGGCATTACTGGGTGCGCACGTAGGCGATGAAGTGTCGTGGAAGCGGCCGGTGGGGGATATGGTGATTGAGGTGCTGGCTATAGAGATCGGGTGAGTCCGATGGCGCCTTCGCTGTAGGAGCGAGGCTTGCTCGCGAAGGCCACACCGCGGTGCCACTGAAAACCCATAAAAAAACGGAGCCCCCGAACGAAGGCTCCGTTTTTTTATGCAGCCAACCTGAAATCAGGCCAGTTTCTTGTGCCGTACCCGGTGTGGCTGGGAGGCCGCTTCGCCGAGGCGCTTCTTGCGATCGGCTTCGTACTCGGTGTAGTTGCCTTCGAAGAACACCGCTTGCGAGTCGTCTTCGTACGCCAGGATGTGAGTCGCGACGCGGTCAAGGAACCACCGATCGTGAGAGATCACAATGGCGGCGCCCGGGAAGTCCAGCAAGGCTTCTTCCAGGGAACGCAGGGTTTCAACGTCGAGGTCGTTGGACGGTTCGTCGAGCAGCAGGACATTGCCGCCCTCTTTCAGGGTCAAGGCCAGGTGCAAGCGACCACGCTCACCACCGGACAGGTCCTTGACGAACTTCTGCTGATCGCCACCCTTGAAGTTGAAACGACCGACGTAGGTACGCGACGGGATCTCGTAGTTGCCGATGCGAATCTGGTCGGAACCGTCGGAGATCTGCTGGAACACAGTCTTGCTGCCATCCAGGTCTTCACGGCTCTGGTCGACGCACGCCAGTTGCACGGTTTCGCCGACTTCGATGCTGCCCGAGTCCGGCGTTTCCTTGCCCATCAGCATGCGGAACAGGGTCGATTTACCGGCACCGTTACCGCCGATCACGCCAACGATGGCGCCTTTAGGCATGGAGAACGACAGATTGTCGATCAACACGCGATCGCCGTAGCCCTTGGTGACGTTCTTGAACTCGATGACCTTGTCGCCCAGGCGTGGACCGGCCGGGATGTAGATCTCGTTGGTTTCGCTGCGCTTCTGGAATTCCTGCGATTGCATTTCTTCGAAGCGTTGCAGACGAGCCTTGGACTTGGACTGGCGGGCCTTGGCGCCTTTGCGCACCCACTCCAGCTCTTCCTTCATGGCCTTTTCGTGAGCCGATTGCTGCTTGGATTCGGCCGCCAGACGATCGGACTTGGCTTCGAGCCAACCCGAATAGTTGCCCTCGTACGGGATACCGGCGCCGCGGTCGAGTTCGAGGATCCAGCCGGCAACGTTGTCCAGGAAGTAACGGTCGTGCGTGATCGCAACCACGGTGCCCGGGAAATCGTGCAGGAAGTGCTCCAGCCAGGCGACGGAGTCGGCGTCCAGGTGGTTGGTTGGTTCGTCGAGCAGCAGCAT
Source organism: Pseudomonas sp. 05N434 (assembly GCF_056396965.1). Taxonomy (NCBI): domain Bacteria; kingdom Pseudomonadati; phylum Pseudomonadota; class Gammaproteobacteria; order Pseudomonadales; family Pseudomonadaceae; genus Pseudomonas; species Pseudomonas sp. 05N434. The sequence continues at coordinate 6,408 of NZ_JBFTMK010000165.1, read as the reverse complement.
GTCCGGGGCGGACAGCAGCAGGCGGCACAGGGCCACACGACGCTTTTCACCACCGGAAAGATGTTCAACCCTGGCATCCCAGGCCGGCAGACGCAGCGCATCGGCAGCGACTTCCAGTTGGCGATCCAGGTTGTGGCCATCGCTGGCCTGCAGGATGGCTTCAAGTTTGGCTTGCTCTGCAGCCAGCTTGTCGAAGTCAGCATCCGGATCGGCGTAGGCCGCGTAGACCTCGTCCAGACGCGCCTGGGCGTCCTTGATCACGCTGACCGCTTCCTCGACCACTTCACGCACGGTCTTGGTCGGGTCCAGGATCGGTTCTTGCGGCAGGTAGCCGATGTTCAGGTCCGGCATCGGACGGGCTTCACCGTCGAACTCGGTGTCGACGCCTGCCATGATTTTCAGCAGCGTGGACTTACCCGAACCGTTGAGACCGAGGACGCCGATTTTGGCGCCGGGGAAGAACGACAGCGAAATGTTTTTCAGGATTTCCCGCTTCGGCGGAACAACTTTGCCCAGCCGATGCATGGTGAAGACGTATTGAGCCATGGAGAACCTAGGGTCAGTGACTGATGAATGATTGGAGCGCAGGCGATGCCCGGCCAGGCCATGCGCGTCGTTCGTTTGATGGGTATCAAGGCGTGCGCGCTGAAAAAAACCTGAGTCTAGGAGCTGGAACGCTCYCGCGTAACCGGCAAAGCTACCTCATTGACAGAAGGCAGTCCAGCCGAGCGGGGCTGGCACTTCGCCACAACTCAAGGCATGCTAGCCGCCCTTCGGGCGTCCGGCTTATAGTGCACGCCGCGCCAGTCCAGCCAAACCGCAGGATTACAGTTTGTCCAATGTCACTCCGCCACCGTCCGCGAGCGTGCTCAACCCTGGGCTCGGCTCGCCCCTGCGCGGAAGCTTGAAGGGCGCGCTGGCGACTCTCGTGCTGTTGCTGCTCGCACTGCTGTTCTGGCAGTTGCTGGATCAACTGCGCGAAACCCAGAAAAACCAGCGCCAGTACACCATCAACTACACCGCCGACCTGGCTTCGCAAGTCAGCCTCAACATGGCGCTCAACGCCCAGATCGCCCTTAATCTGCTACCGATCGTCGAACAACCGCAAAGCGCCGACGAACAGCAGACATTGCTGCGCAAACTGCAACAGTCGCTGCCCGACCTGCGCAGCCTGGCGCTGCTCAGCCCCTCCGGGAAAGTCCTGAGTGACAGCGCCGTCGACAGCCAGGACGCCAACTACCTGAGCGAACTGGTCCAGCGCAGCCGCGCCCAGGCCCACTATTTCAGCAATGCCGATGACGGCTCGGTGGTGCACCTGCTCCTGCACCAGGCCAGCGGCAGTACTCGCGGCTACTGGGCCCTGCGCCTGACACCGACATTTTTTTCTTCATTGACCAAACAGGGCGACGCCGGCCTTCGCCCCCTGTGGCTGGTGGAAAACCGCATCAATCATCAGATCATCAGTCGCGATGACGCCCTGCCTTCAGCCAAACCCGCGGCGCTGACACCCGACGAACTGACCAACAGCGTATTGATCGTCCCCCTGAGCAGCAGCGACTGGCAACTGCGCGGGCTGTTCGACCGGCAACGGGTGATCGAACAACTGCTGCCGGCATTCATCGGCAAATGCCTGCTGGGCCTGGCCTTCTCACTGTTACCGTTCATCGCTTTGCTGAACATTCGTCGCCGCCAACGCCAACTGCATGAAGGCCGCCGACGCTATCAGGACATCTTCGAAGGCACCGGTGTTGCCCTGTGCGTGCTGGACCTGTCCGGGCTCAAAAGCTTTTTCGACAAGGCGCAACTCACCAGCAGCGAGCAGCTGAGAACCTGGCTCGGGATACCGGAGCAACGCCAGCAACTGTTGCAGGAACTGCGCATCACCGAGGTCAACCAGGTCGCCCTGCAACTGCTCAACGTCAATTCCTGCGATCAGGCCTGGAAACTACTGATCAACGGCTGCCCACTGGACTGCACGGCCATCGGCAATCAAGTGCTCGAAGCGGTGCTCCACCAGCAGAAACAGCTTGAGCTGGAAATCAAGCTTCAGGACGCCAATGGCCGCGACCAGCACTTGTGGCTCGTGCTGCGCCTGCCGGAAGATCAGCCCGACCATAGAGCGGTGATCCTGAGCATCAGCGACATCACCAGCCGCAAACTCATTGAGCTTTCGCTGCTGGAGCGCGAAGGATTCTGGTCCGATGTGGTGCGCACCGTGCCGGATCACCTGTATGTGCAAGACGTGATCAGCCAGCGGATGATCTTCAGCAACCATCACCTGGGGCAGACGCTGGGTTACAACCGCACCGAGCTGCACCAGATGGGCGAGTACTTCTGGGAAATCCTCTTGCACCCGGAAGATGCCGACTACTACCACCGCTCTCGCCAATCTCAGCGTCAGGCGGGTTACACCCAATTGCTGCAGTGCCAGCTGCGCTTCCGTCATCGCGATGGCAAATGGCGGCGTTTCGATATTCGCGAACAGGCCCTGGCGCGGGACAAGCACGATCAGGTCACGCGCATCATCGGTGTGGCCAAGGACATCACCGAGCAGATCGAAGCCAGTGAATCCCTGCGCGACAGCGAGCAACGCTACCGGATGCTCGCCGAAAGTATCAGCGACGTGATTTTCTCCACTGACAGCAAGATGGCGCTCAATTACGTCAGCCCTTCGGTGCAAGCGGTGCTGGGCTTCGACGCCGACTGGATATTCCAGAACGGCTGGCAATCGACCATCGCCAACCCGCAACAACTGAGCGRCATCTACAGCCTGATGGACCGGGTCAGCAAAGCGCTGGATAAACCCGATCAACTGACACTGCTGCGCAGTCAGGTGCAGACCCAACTGTTTTTGTTCGACTGCCTGCGGGCCGACGGACGCAAGATCCCTATCGAGTTGCGTCTGGTGTTGGTCTGGGACGAACACGGCGCCTTCGAAGGTGTGCTCGGGGTCGGTCGCGACATCAGCCAGCAACGCCGGGCCGAGAAGGACCTGCGCATGGCGGCCACGGTATTCGAGCACTCCACCTCGGCGATTCTGATCACTGACCCGGCCGGCTATATCGTCCAGGCCAACGAGGCCTTCAGTCGCGTCAGCGGCTATGCGGTGTCCCAGGTRCTCGATCAGTTGCCGAACATGCTCACCGTCGACGAGCAGCAGGAAACTCATCTGCGCTACGTGCTCAAGCAATTGCATCAGCACAGCACCTGGGAAGGCGAAGTCTGGCTCAAGCGTCGCAACGGCGAGCACTATCCGGCCTGGGTCGGGATTACGGCGGTGCTCGACGACGAAGGCGATCTGGCCAGTTATGTGTGTTTCTTCAGCGACATCAGCGAACGCAAGGCCAGTGAGCAACGGATTCACCGCCTCGCCTATTACGACGCCCTGACCCACCTGCCCAACCGCACGCTGTTCCAGGATCGCCTGCACACCGCGCTGCAATCGGCCGAACGGCAGAAGTCCTGGGTGGTGCTGATGTTCCTCGACCTGGACCGCTTCAAGCCGATCAACGACTCCCTGGGTCATGCCGCCGGCGACCGCATGCTCAAGGAAATGGCCACGCGCCTGCTCGGCTGCGTCGACGATGACGACACCGTGGCGCGCATGGGTGGTGATGAGTTCACATTGCTGCTGCAACCCCGGGTCAACCGCGAGATCGCGCTGAACCGAGCCATTCACGTGGCCGAACAGATCCTCGCCAGCCTGGTGAAGCCGTTCGTGCTCGAAGGCCGCGAGTTCTTCGTCACCGCCAGTATCGGCATCGCCCTGAGTCCTCAGGACGGTAGCGAACTCAGTCAGCTGATGAAGAACGCCGACACCGCGATGTACCACGCCAAGGAACGCGGCAAGAACAACTTCCAGTTCTATCAGGCCGACATGAACGCCAGCGCCCTGGAGCGTCTGGAGCTGGAAAGCGACTTGCGCCACGCTCTGGAACAAAACGAATTCGTGCTGTACTACCAGCCGCAATTCAGCGGCGACGGCAAACGCCTGACCGGCGCCGAAGCCCTGCTGCGCTGGCGCCATCCGCGCCGCGGCCTGGTGCCGCCAGGGGACTTCATTCCGGTGCTCGAAGAGCTCGGGCTGGTGGTGGATGTCGGCGACTGGGTGATCGGTGAGGCCTGTCGTCAACTCAAGACCTGGCACCAGGCCAAGGTGCGGGTGCCGAAGGTCTCGGTGAATATTTCGGCCCGGCAGTTCTCCGACGGGCAGCTCGGCACGCGGATCGCCACCATCCTCAGGGAAACCGGCCTGCCGCCGGCGTGCCTGGAGCTGGAGCTGACCGAAAGTATCCTGATGCGTGAAGTCAGCGAGGCGATGCAGATCCTCGCCGGACTGAAAAACCTCGGCCTGAGCATTGCGGTCGACGACTTCGGCACCGGTTATTCATCGCTCAACTACCTCAAGCAATTCCCGATCGATGTGCTGAAAATCGACCGCACCTTCGTTGATGGCCTGCCGTCGGGCGAGCAGGATGCGCAGATTGCCCGGGCGATCATCGCCATGGCCCACAGCCTCAATCTGGCGGTAATCGCCGAGGGTGTGGAAACCCACGAACAGCTCGACTTCCTGCGTGAGCATGGCTGCGATGAGGTTCAGGGCTACCTGTTCGGCCGCCCGATGCCGGCCGGCCGGTTCGAAGCGCAGTTCAGCAATGATGCGTTGTTCATGTTCGACTGAGTTTCAGAGTGCTGCGGACGGCCCCATCGCGGGCAAGCCCGCTCCCACAGTTTTTTGGGTGAACCCAAGATTTTTGACCACTGAAGATCCCTGTGGGAGCGGGTTTGCCCGCGATGAGGCCCGCACGATCACCGCTGATCCCGGCATGAAGCCCACTTGTCTGCGACATGATGTCCTTTCATATGCCATCTAAAAGCGGTTGGGTTAGAATGCCTCCCTTTTCTGCCCCGATCCTTGAGGACCGCCATGTTCAGCCGTGATTTGACTATTGCCAAGTTCGACGCCGATCTTTTTGCCGCCATGGAGCAAGAAGCTCAGCGCCAGGAAGAACACATTGAGCTGATCGCTTCGGAAAACTACACCAGCCCTGCGGTGATGGAAGCTCAAGGCTCGGTACTGACCAACAAGTACGCCGAAGGCTACCCGGGCAAGCGCTACTACGGTGGTTGCGAGTTCGTCGATATCGTCGAACAACTGGCCATCGACCGCGCCAAAGAGCTGTTCGGCGCCGATTACGCCAACGTTCAGCCGCACGCCGGTTCGCAAGCCAACAGCGCCGTTTACCTGGCCCTGCTGCAAGCGGGCGACACCATTCTGGGCATGAGCCTGGCTCACGGTGGTCACCTGACCCACGGTGCCAGCGTTTCTTCCTCCGGCAAGCTGTACAACGCCGTTCAGTACGGCATCGATGCCAATGGCCTGATCGACTACGACGAAGTCGAGCGTCTGGCCGTTGAGCACAAGCCGAAAATGATCGTGGCCGGTTTCTCTGCCTACTCGCAGGTTCTGGACTTCCCACGCTTCCGCGCTATCGCTGACAAGGTTGGTGCTTACCTGTTCGTCGACATGGCCCACGTGGCCGGTCTGGTCGCCGCTGGCGTCTACCCGAACCCGGTGCCTTTCGCTGACGTGGTGACCACCACCACCCACAAAACCCTGCGCGGTCCACGTGGCGGCCTGATCCTGGCTCGCGCCAACGCCGACATCGAGAAGAAGCTGAACTCCGCAGTATTCCCGGGCGCCCAGGGCGGCCCGCTGGAGCACGTGATCGCTGCCAAGGCGATCTGCTTCAAGGAAGCGCTGCAGCCTGAGTTCAAGGCCTACCAGCAACAAGTGGTGAAAAACGCCCAGGCCATGGCCGGTGTGTTCATCGAGCGCGGTTTCGACGTGGTGTCGGGCGGTACTCAGAACCACCTGTTCCTGCTGTCGCTGATCAAGCAGGAAATCTCCGGTAAAGACGCCGACGCTGCACTGGGCAAAGCGTTCATCACCGTGAACAAGAACTCGGTACCGAACGATCCACGCTCCCCGTTCGTCACCTCCGGCCTGCGTTTCGGTACCCCGGCTGTGACCACTCGCGGCTTCAAGGAAGCCGAGTGCAAAGAGCTGGCCGGCTGGATCTGCGACATCCTGGCTGACCTGAACAACGAAGCGGTGATCGACGCCGTTCGTGAGAAGGTCAAGGCCATCTGCAAGAAACTGCCGGTGTACGGCGCTTAATTGCCCCGCTAAACCGCAGCAATGAAAAAACCGGCCAGTAATGGCCGGTTTTTTTTCGTCCGCCATAAAGATCAATTGGGGTTGGCACCACTGGTCAGACCGGTCATGCCAATTTTGCTGCGTCCCCTTGTAATCCTGAAAAAATCCAGCGTAGACTGCGCCTGCACTGGACATACCGGTAAGACCACAATAATTAAGTCCTGAATCTGATGCGCTTGGCGCACGGC
>NZ_JBFTMK010000164.1:0-8827 GCF_056396965.1 Pseudomonas sp. 05N434 | reverse complement strand
TCGCCACAAGGGTAAGCGGCGCACCCGAGTGCGCCGGTCAGATCAAACCTTCTTGTACAGCTGACTGCCTTCCTGCTTGAACCGCTCAGCCTGTTCCGCCAGTCCCTTGGCGACTTCGGCATCGACGGTTTCGATCCGCTGGTTGGCCGCGTATTCACGGACTTCCTGGGTGATTTTCATCGAGCAGAATTTCGGCCCGCACATGGAGCAGAAGTGCGCGACCTTGGCCGAATCCTTCGGCAGGGTTTCATCGTGGTACGAGCGCGCGGTGTCTGGATCGAGGCCCAGGTTGAACTGGTCTTCCCAACGGAATTCGAAACGCGCCTTGCTCAAGGCGTTGTCGCGAATCTGTGCCCCCGGATGCCCTTTGGCCAGGTCGGCGGCGTGAGCGGCGATCTTGTAGGTGATGATCCCGGTCTTCACGTCATCCTTGTTCGGCAGGCCCAAGTGCTCCTTCGGCGTCACGTAGCAGAGCATGGCGCAACCGAACCAGCCGATCATCGCCGCACCGATACCGGAAGTGATGTGGTCGTAGCCTGGGGCGATGTCGGTGGTCAGTGGGCCAAGGGTGTAGAACGGCGCCTCGTCGCAGCACTCCAGCTGCTTGTCCATGTTCTCTTTGATCAACTGCATCGGCACGTGGCCCGGGCCTTCGATCATGCACTGCACGTCATGTTTCCAGGCGATTTTGGTCAGCTCGCCGAGGGTTTCCAGCTCACCGAATTGCGCTTCGTCGTTGGCGTCGGCAATCGAGCCCGGACGCAGGCCATCGCCCAGCGAGAAGCTGACGTCGTAGGCCTTCATGATTTCGCAGATGTCTTCGAAATGGGTGTAGAGGAAGTTTTCCTTGTGGTGCGCCAGGCACCACTTGGCCATGATCGAACCGCCACGGGAGACGATACCGGTCACGCGCTTGGCAGTCAGCGGCACGTAGCGCAGCAACACGCCGGCGTGGATGGTGAAGTAGTCGACGCCCTGCTCGGCCTGTTCAATCAGTGTGTCGCGGAACAACTCCCAGGTCAGGTCTTCGGCGACGCCATTGACCTTCTCCAGTGCCTGATAGATCGGCACGGTACCGATCGGCACCGGCGAGTTACGGATGATCCATTCGCGGGTTTCGTGGATGTGCTTGCCGGTGGACAGGTCCATGACCGTGTCCGAACCCCAGCGAATGCCCCAGGTCAGCTTCGCCACTTCTTCTTCGATGGACGAACCCAAGGCACTGTTGCCGATGTTGCCGTTGATCTTCACCAGGAAGTTACGGCCGATGATCATCGGTTCCAGTTCGGTGTGGTTGATGTTGGCCGGAATGATCGCGCGACCGCGGGCGATCTCTTCACGGACGAATTCCGGGGTGATGATTTTCGGCACGCTGGCGCCGAAGCTGTGGCCGGCGTGTTGCTGGTCCAGCAGGCCGGCGGCGCGGGCCACTTCGAGCTTCATGTTTTCGCGGATGGCGACGTATTCCATCTCGGCGGTGATGATGCCTTTACGGGCGTAGTGCATCTGGCTGACGTTGGCACCCGGCTTGGCGCGGCGCGGGTTGTTGACGTGAGCGAAACGCAGCTTGGTCAGTTCCGGGTCAGCGAGGCGTTCCTGACCGAAGTTGGAGCTCAGGCCGGACAGACGCTCGGTGTCGCCACGGGATTCGATCCACGGCGACCGCACATCGCCCAGGCCTTTGCGCACATCGATGGTGACATTGGGGTCGGTGTACGGGCCCGAGGTGTCATATACCACCACTGGCGCGTTGATTTCGCCGCCGAAGTCGGTCGGGGTCACGTCCAGGCTGATTTCGCGCATCGGCACGAGGATGTCGGGGCGTGTGCCCTGAACATAGATTTTTTGCGAGCGGGTAAACGGCTGAACCGATTGCTGATCGACCTTGGCCGAATCACTCAGGTTGGTTGCGATTTTTGATTTTGTAGTCATCACGGGCTCTCCAGACACACATCCAGGCAGTGGATTTTTGTCGGAGCGAACCTGTAAACGAATGGACGCACGGGCGCTGGAAATTCCAGCAGGTGCTGTGCTCGATGCTCGAGGGGTGTTCGATTGTCGAACAACATCCCGGACGAAGCACAAGAGGACTCGCCGGGTGACGAGAAATCTTGTTCCCTACGCAGGCGCTAACCTGATCAGGTTCAACGGGATCCGAAATTATTCGATCTCAGCCTCATAGCAAGGCACCCCGACAAGAACCCGGCCAGTCTAGACATAACCGGCAAAGAACGCCAACACCACGGTAAACACCATGATGAATGGCGCAATCAGCGGATTGTTGCCATGCCTGCGTGCATCTACACTCGCTACGCCGTGCCGCGCCTTGACGCTGCAGGGCGCCGCGCCGTAGCCTTGGCGTTCAAATTATCAGCATAATTTTTAGGGATGGCCTCATGCTGCGCAAACTCTCACTGGCCCTTGCCGTGTCTTGTGCGTCCAATGGAATGGCCTGGGCAGCAGAAGCGCCCTTATCGACCAAGACCGACCTGGTCAGCGTCTATCAGGAAGCGGTGGACAACAACGCCGATATCGCCGCCGCCCGCGCCCAGTACGGCGCCCAGAAGGAAGTCGTGCCCCAGGCCCGCGCCGGGTTGCTGCCCAACCTGTCGGCCGGTGCCAACATGAACGACACCCGCACCGCGCTCGATCAACCATCGGTGACCTCGAACCGCAGCGGCACGGTGTATCAGGCGACCTTGTCGCAACCGATTTTCCGCGCCGACCGCTGGTTCCAGTTCCAGGCCGCCAAGGACGTCAACGAACAGGCCGCCTTGCAACTCTCGGCCACTGAACAAAACTTGATCCTGCAAAGCGCCGAAAGCTACTTCAACGTACTGCGCAGCCAGGACAACCTGGCCTCGACCAAGGCCGAAGAAGCAGCCTTCAAACGCCAGCTCGACCAGTCCAACGAGCGCTTCGACGTCGGCCTGTCGGACAAGACCGATGTGCTGCAATCCCAGGCCAGTTACGACACCGCGCGGGCCAACCGGATTGTCGCCCAGCGTCAGGTGGATGACGCGTTCGAAGCGCTGATCACCCTGACCAACCGCCAGTACAACTCGATCCAGGGCATCGTCCACACCTTGCCGATCCTGCCGCCGGCACCGAACGACGCCAAGGCTTGGGTCGACACCGCCGCCAAGCAGAACCTCAATCTGCTGGCCAGCAACTACGCGGTGAGCGCCGCCGAAGAAACCCTCAAGCAGCGCAAGGCCGGGCATGCCCCCACCCTGGATGCGGTCGCGCAATACAGGAAAGGTGACAACGACGCCCTCGGTTTTACCAACCCGAGCGCGACCGGCGTGCATTACGGTGGCGATGTGGAACAACGCACCGTCGGCCTGCAATTGAGCATCCCGATCTACAGCGGCGGGCTCACCAGCTCCCAGGTGCGTGAGTCTTATTCACGGCTGGATCAAACGGAACAACAACGCGAAGCCCTGCGTCGCCAGGTCGTGGAAAACACCCGTAACCTGCACCGCGCCGTGAACACCGACGTCGAGCAGGTGCAGGCACGTCGACAGTCGATCATTTCCAACCAGAGCGCGGTGGAAGCGACCGAAATCGGTTATCAGGTGGGGACGCGCAACATCGTCGACGTGCTCGATGCCCAACGTCAGCTGTACACCTCGGTGCGCAACTACAACAACACGCGCTACGACTACATCCTCGACAACCTGCGCCTGAAGCAGGCCGCCGGCACCTTGAACCCGGGGGACTTGCAGGACCTGACCCGTTATCTCAAAGCCGACTACAACCCGGACAAGGACTTCTTGCCACCAGATCTGGCGAAGGCTGCGGCGGAGCAGTTGAAAGCGAGGCCTTAAACAGCAAAAGATCGTCCGAAGGCTCGGGCCGCGTTCGGACGATCTTTTTTGTTCGCGCGACTCGGTCTACCGCTCGATCAACCTGCCCAACCCATCCAGCAACCGCTGCAACGCCCCCTGATTGGTGCGCATTACCTTCAGCCCCGCCTCCGCCATCCGCTGTGCATCGCGTGGCAGTTCGAACAGCCGCTGCACCGCCAGTGCCAGGCCTTCAGCATCGTCGACCTCGGCCAGCGCCCCGGCGCTGCGCAACTGCGCGGCGATTTCAAGGAAGTTGAACAGGTGCGGCCCACTGAGCACCGGTTTGGCCAAGGCCGCCGGTTCCAGCAGGTTATGGCCACCATTGGGCACCAGGCTGCCGCCGACGAAAGCGCTGTCGGCCAAGGCGTAAAGAAACAGCAACTCGCCCATGGTGTCGCCCAGCAACACCGAAGTATCTGCGGTCACCGGCTCGCCCGTCGAACGCCGCACCGTGGTGAAACCTTTTTGCCGGCACAACTCAAATACCGGGTTGAAGCGCTCCGGATGACGCGGTACCAGAATCAACAAGGCATCGGGATGATTGGCCAACAGCCGACGATGGGCATCGAGCACCACTTCGTCTTCACCTTCATGGGTGCTCGCAGCGATCCACACCGGGCGATCCTGCGCCTGCCATTGCCCGCGCAGCTCGGCAGCACGCTGCAGCAGTTGCGGATCGATAGTCAGGTCGAACTTGATCGAACCGGTCACTTCAACCGTTTCCGGGCGCGCGCCCAAATCGCGGAAACGCTGCGCCTCGGCTTCGGTCTGCACTGCGAACAGGCTCATCTCGGCGAGCATCGGCCGGGTCAGTTTATGGAAGCGGCCATAACCTTTGGCCGAGCGCTCAGACAGTCGCGCATTAGCCAGGGCCACGGGAATTCCACGCTTGGCGCACTGATGGATATGGTTGGGCCAGAGTTCGGTTTCCATGATCACTGCCAGTTTCGGCCGGACCCGATCAAGGAATCGCGCCGCAGCGCAAGGCAAGTCATAAGGCAAATAGCAGTGCTGAATGCGCGGCTCGTTGGCAAACAGCGCCTGGATGCGCTCAGACCCGGTCGGGGTCATGCAGGTGACGGTGATCGGCAGCGTCGGATATCGCTGCAGCAAGGCACGGATCATCGGCGCCGCGGCGATGCTTTCGCCTACCGACACCGCGTGCACCCAAAGGCCGTCCGGCTTCATCGCCGGTAGCGCGAGGGAGAAACGCTCGCCAATGCGTTTGGCGTACGCCGGCGCCTTGCGCGCCCGCAGCCAAAGCCGAATCGCTACCAATGGCAGCCCCAGGTAAAACAGCGCGGTGTAGAGGGTTCTATTCATGGCGGCGGAGTTTATCGGTTTTTTAGCCAATCGCCTGCAAGTGCACGGCAAAACGTTCCGCCAGCCAACGGGCTGCCGGGCCGAGGGGCTCGTCGCGGCGCCAGACCAGCTCCACAATCAATGCCGGCGGCGTCCATTCGCTGGTCAGTTCGACCATCAGATTCTGATACGCCGGGTACTGCACCACGTGGCGCGGCAACCAGGCCCAGCCGAGGCCGCGCATCACCCATTCGGCCATCACATAGAAACTGTCGGCCCGCCAGACCTGCGGGCTGGCCGGCTCACTGCCGGGATAGACGCTGGACTGCGTGGACATCAGCAGCTGTCGATGCTGCGCCAGTTGCTGGCAATTGACCTGCGTCTGCTGCGCCAATGGATGCCCCACGCCGCACACCGTGACCATTTCAACGCTGCCCAGCACTCGGCGCTCAAGGGCTTCGGGAATCTGCTCGTGATAAAACAGCAAGCCCAGGTCGGCCCGGCGCTCCACCAGTTTGCGCGCGACATCGCCCTGGGCGGCACTGGTCAGTTGCACTTCGAGGCTGGGAAATTGTTCGGCCAGGGCTTCGAAGCTTTCAACCACTGCCTGATAAGGCATTGCCTCGTCCTGAGCCACCCGCAAACTCGCTTCCTGGCCCCGCATCATCGCCAGTGCCCGGCCGTTGAGGCGCTCACACTGGCGCAGCACTTCCCGCGCCTCTTCAAGCAGCGCGGTGCCGGCTTCGGTGAGTTTCGGCTGGCGACCACTGCTGCGATCGAACAGGCTGACGCCCAGGTCTTCTTCCAGCAGCGCAATCGAACTGCTGACCGCCGACTGCGCCTTGCGCTGATCCCGCGCCACCGCGGAAAAGGAACGTTGTTCCGCGACACTGACAAACAAGTGCAGCTGTTCCAGACTCCATTGCATATTCATGGCTCAACCCATCTCCAGAACAGATAGGTAATGACTTTACCGCATCTGGCGGATCTCTAGAATGCCGACCTCAGAAAGCAACACTTCATACGAGGATTGACCCATGACCGCTTACTACTACCTCGCCATTGCCATCTGCGCCGAAGTGATCGCCACCGTTTCGATGAAAGCGGTCAAGGGTATCAGCACGCCACTGCCGCTGCTGCTGGTCATCGTCGGTTACGGCATTGCTTTCGGGATGCTGACCCTGGTGGTGCGCAGCGTTCCGGTCGGCGTGGCCTACGCGGTGTGGGCCGGCATGGGCATCGTGATGGTCAGCGTCGCGGCGCTGTTTATCTACGGGCAGAAACTGGATGTGCCGGCAATGCTGGGGATGGCGCTGATTGTGCTGGGCGTCGTGGTTATTCAGCTGTTCTCCAAGACCGCGGGACATTAAAACCCGAAGCACTATCTTACTGTGGGAGCACCGCACCGCCGCTCCCACAGGTTTTGCATCCGCTCTATTGATCACCAACAAATCTCCTGCGCATCGAGTCTGTATACTGCGCCCTCGTCTTGAACACTGAGGTCGCTGCATGCCATCCGTTATTTCCACCGACGTTCTGATTGTCGGCGCTGGTGTCGCCGGCCTCTGGCTGAATGCACGCCTGCGCCGCCAGGGTTTCTCGACMGTGCTGGTGGAAAGCGCCAGCCTCGGTGGCGGGCAAAGCCTGAAGTCCCAGGGCATCATCCACGGCGGTGCCAAGTACGCGTTGCACGGTGCCCTGACCGGAGCCTCGGAAGCCATTGCCGACATGCCGCGTCGCTGGCGTGAGGCGCTGGCCGGCGACGGCGAACTGGACCTGTCCGGCGTGCGCGTATTGTCCGATGCCCATTACCTCTGGTCCCCCGGYACCCTCGCTGGCAACCTCACCAGCTTTTTCGCCAGCAAAGCCGTGCGCGGGCGGGTCGATCAGGTCAAAGGCGATCAACTGCCGCCGGCGCTGCAAGACAAGCGCTTCAAGGGCAAGGTCTATCGCCTGACGGAACTGGTGGTCGACGTGCCGAGCCTGATCCAGCGCCTGGCCGACCTGGCTGGCGACGGCCTGCTGGCCGGTCAGCACATCGAACCGCTGCTGGAGAATGGTGAACTGGTCGGTTTGAAAGTCGACGAACGCGAAATCCGCGCCCAGCGCATCGTTCTCAGTGCCGGTGCCGGCACCGCTGACCTGCTGACCGCGCTGGGCCTGAGCCAACCGGCCATGCAGCGCCGTCCCCTGCACATGATCATCGTCAAAGGCCCGAGCCTCAAACCGCTGTACGCCCACTGCCTGGGCGGCGGGCCGAAGCCGCGCGTCACTGTGACCACTCACCCGGCCGCCGATGGCCAGTGGGTCTGGTACGTGGGCGGCGACATCGCCGAAGCCGAAGGCGTGGCCCGCGAGCCAGCCGCGCAAATTGCCGCCGCCCAGAAAGAACTGGGCCAACTTCTGCCGTGGATCGACCTGAGCACCGCACAGTGGGCGACCTTGCGGGTCGAACGCGCCGAGCCGCTGCAATCGGGCTTGACCCGCCCGGACAACGCCTTCCTCGCCGAGAAGAATCGTCTGCTGGTGGGCTGGCCGACCAAACTGGCCCTGGCACCGGACTTCGCCGACCGCGTCTTCGCCACACTGCAACGCGACGGTATTCAGCCGAGCCATCCGGCCACGCTGCCGGAACTGCCGAAACCGCCGATAGGGACCCCTGCCTGGGAGCAACTGCTGCCATGAGCCAACCGACCCTGCATGACCTGCATCGTCCGCTGGGCAGCACCGGCCTGCTGGTATCGCCCCTGGGCCTGGGCACAGTGAAACTTGGCCGCGATCAAGGGGTGAAATACCCCAACGGCTTTCAGATCCCCGGCGACGACGAAGCCCGCATGCTGCTCAAACTCGCGCGCGACCTGGGCATCAACCTGATCGACACCGCCCCGGCCTATGGCCGCAGCGAAGAGCGTCTCGGCCCGTTGCTGCGTGGTCAGCGTCAGGACTGGGTAATCGTCAGCAAGGTCGGTGAAGAGTTCGCCGACGGTCAGTCCCGCCATGATTTCAGCGCCGCGCATACCCGGCTCTCAGTGGAGCGCAGCCTGCAACGCCTGGAAACGGACTTTATCGATCTGGTGCTGGTGCATTCCGACGGCAACGACCTGGCGATCCTCAACGACAGTGAGGTCTATGCGACCCTTGCCGAGCTCAAGCGCGAAGGCAAGATTCGCGGTTTCGGTTTTTCCGGTAAAACCGTCGAAGGCGGCTTGAAGGCTCTGGAACAAGGTGATTGCGCAATGGTCACCTACAATCTGAACGAACAGAACGAGAAGCCAGTCATTGACTATGCTGCTGCTCACGGCAAAGCGATCCTGGTCAAAAAGGCCCTGGCCAGCGGCCATGTGTGCCTGAGCCCGGGCGTTGATCCGGTGCGTGCCAGCTTCGAATTGTTGTTTGATCACCCGGGGGTGGCCAGTGCTATTGTCGGGACCATCAATCCGCTGCACCTCGCCCATAACGTCGCGACCGTTGCCCAGGTCCTTCGTAGCCATTGATGCCGCCCACGCGGCCTTAAGCAGGAGCCGACATGCCGCGTACGCTGATCAGAAAGAACCCGAGCAACTTCAAGACCCTGCCGCTGTTCGTCGAAGCCACACCCGAAGGTTTGAGTTATCAGAGCGTCGGGATGCCGTTGAATTTTTCCCAGACCCTGCAACGCCGCCGTCCGGTGACGG
>NZ_JBFTMK010000163.1:0-8858 GCF_056396965.1 Pseudomonas sp. 05N434 | reverse complement strand
CGACATCGGTACGGCTTTATATTCCGGCCCTCCTGGGTTTTGGCGTCGACACCAATGCCAGTCGGCTCAGGCAGTCAACTCTGCTGGAGGCCGCCCTCCATAACTTCGAGGACTCTGAAACCCGTGCTGGCGCCTTTCGTGATGGCTCCGGCATTTTCATTACCGACGCCGAAGGAGCCCTGAGGCGCCATTCATTGACCATCGAAAGTTTTGCGAGCCTTTGCAGGGATCTGGATCTCGGTGCGCAATATCAGCGGCACATCAAAGGGTTGCTGGCCCCTTCGGCGGTTGATGCCAAGGCCTCGCTTGAGCAGCACTTCATCGGGACCGAAAAGGCCGCGTTCAATGAGTCAGCGCTGATTGCCTATTTGAAGAGTGATATCACTTCTTATGCATATGGCAAGTTGCAGCAACTGCGAGACAACCAGACAAACATCACGATGGGCAATCGCCCGTTACAGTCTCATCGGCTGACTCTTTTGGGCGTGAAGCTGTCGGGTATCGTGTTGTTCAGTGCAGTGGCTGATCCGACACGAGTAAAGCGAATCTACAACAGCCTGGTTCCGGCAGACCAACGAACAATGCTGGAGTGGTCGCGCAAACTGGCCATTTTACCCGGGCAGGAGTTTGATCAATTCAAACTGCTCAAGGCCTTTTTTGCCAACGGGCCAAGCGGTGTGGTCGACGAGGTGCTGGGCAGGAACGATATTTTTACGCAGAGCCGGCTCGATGGCACCTTGATCGCCTACGTACCTGACGACCCTGAACATCCCTTGAAGGAATATTCGTCCTTCACCGACTTCATGAAGGAGCTGACGAGCCAGTTGCGCTCGTCGGACTATCAGCAGTTCTTCAGTCGGTTCGTACCGCAAAAAGACCAGGGCAGGTTTTTCGCTCGCGTCAGGGAGCGCTTCAGCACCTTCACCTGGCAGCAGCGGGAGCCGTTGAACATGGGGCCATGGTGGCGGGAAACCGCAGTGGAAAACCCCGACGCAGAACCGATCACCCATGTGATCGAAGGCGCGCTCTGGCCTCAGTTCAGTCGATGGCGGCGCGACAAGGCCATCGCCGATGCGCGACATATCGCCGTGCCCACTGGCGATGAAGATGCCAATGCCCGCTGGGCGCGGCTGAGGAGTTACGCGAACATCGGCTGGAATGTGTTCAACTTCGGCGCAATGCTGGTGCCTGGCCTGGGGGAGGCCATGTTGGGCGTGATGGTCGGGCAAATGCTGCTCGAAACCATGGAGGGCATTGAGGACTGGAGCAAGGGAGACAAGGAAGAAGCGTCGGCGCTTCTGTGCGGYGTCCTGATCAATGCTGCCCAGTTGGCAATCATGGCGGCAGGGCATGTTTTACCCACGGGCGCAGCGCCAGCGGTCCGGCCTTCATCTTTTGTCGAACAGCTGAAGCCGGTGGTGCTCGCTGACGGCAAGACCCGTCTCTGGAATCCGGACCTGAGTCCGTATGAACATCAAGTCAGTCTGAGTCCGGGTACGAAGCCAAACGAGCGAGGCCTGTATCTGCACAACGATCAGGAATTCCTGTCGATCGGCGGTAAATACTTTGCGGTGCAAGACGATCCACTCACGGGGCAACCGCGGATTCTCCATCCGGATCGAGCGATGGCCTACCAACCGAAGCTTGAACACAATGGCGCAGGCACCTGGCATACCGAGCTCGACCGCCCTGTCGAATGGACCTCGACCGAGCTCATGCGGCGGTTGGGGGCGAGGGTAGAAACGTTCGACGATGCAACGCTTGAGCAGATCCGGATCGCCAGTGGCGTCGAAGCAGATGTGCTGCGTCGGCTGCATGTCGAAAACGAAGCACCGCCGGCGTTGCTGGTCGACACGATCGAACGGTTCAAGACGTGGTCGGACACGGGGAAGCTGCCACGGAGCGGTCTGTCGCCATCAGACAATGCCAATGTGCGGGTGCTTCAGGATGCTTTTGCACAATTGCCCGACGGCGTGGCCGAGGAACTGCTGGCCGCCGCTGCTCCGGCGGATTTGCGAGCACTGGCCGAACAAAAGCGCATTGCCTTGCATCTGCGGCAACAGGTGCGGGCGGCCTTGCTGGAAGTACGTTTGGCGCGCGCCTATGAAGGGCTGTTCCTTGACTCGATGCACGCTCCGGATACGGAACGGCTGGCGCTGCACACCCTGGAAACCTTGCCGAACTGGCCGGGCGACGTGCGCATTGAAGTTCGCGAACATTCGTTCACCGGGCACCTGCGCGACAGCATTGGCCCGGAGAACGCACGTACGCGCAAAGTGCTGGTCAGCACGGACGAGGGCTATGAAGCGCGGGATGCCGAGGATAACCATCTGCGGGGTGCCGACGATCTTTTTTCATCCGTCTTGCACGCTCTGCCCGACGCCGAACGCAAAGCGCTGGGGTACGAGATCTATCAAGGCGCGAACCTCAAACGCAGTGTTCAAAATGCCCCGTTGGCGCGTGACAAGCTGCATCCGATGCTGGCGGACAACCCTCTGCGCAAGCCCGCCTACGATCCCGAAGCGATGAAGTTGCGCGGTGGCATGTTTGCCCCCCAGGGCATTCGACAACTGACAGGCCGAGTGACGCCGCAGGAGCGGGTCAGGAGTGTACGCCCCGGCTGGACGGAAACCGAGGCCCAGGCTTACCTGGACGGCGGGGGCGACGACGTTACTCCGGAACAGCGGGCAAGCGCATTGGAGGCGGAGTTCGATCGTCTCAATGCCAATTTCCGGCACTGGCTCAATTTACCCACCGAAGCGTTCAGGTACAGCCCTGCCGGCATTGCCGAATGGCAGACCCGAAACTCGATCTACACAACCATTCGCCAGTGCTGGCAGCACACCGGGCCCAGGGATGTGGACCCTTTGGGAAATATGTACGGGACAGCGCTTGATTTCAGAAACGTTCCCCTGGGGCGACACTTGGGAAGCATGCCTCTGTTGGAAGCCGATTTTCAGCACGTCACCAGCCTGAACTTGCTGGGCACTGGAATGAACGATGCCCACGTCACGTTTCTGGTTCATTTTCCGAAACTCCGTTCGCTGAATCTCACCGGTAACCAGCTCACGCAATTTCCTCGTGCGGTGGGGCGAATGCGTGGGCTGACCGAACTGAACCTCGGTGATAACCGGATTGTGCTGGATGCCCAGGGAGCTACCTATTTGAGATGGCTCTCCCGGCTGAAAAGTCTGGATCTGCAAGGAAACCCGTTGGGGAGAGTGCCCGATATCGGTGGGATGCGCATGCTGCATACCCTGATGCTGGGTGACACCGGGATTGATACCTGGCCGGAGGGGCTGTTCGCTCAACCCAGGTTCCGGCATTTTTACCTGAGCCTGCAGCGCAACGAACTGACCGTTATCCCGCAGGTTACGCCCGGCTCAGCCTCCGCGGAGCTGTTGGCGCGCACGGTATTGAATCGCGATCCGCCGTGGTTGTCGGCCGAGAACCTGGAAACGCTCAGAGGTTATATCCGGTCCGTCGGCCTGGACCCCGATCGTCCGTATCCGCCTCGCGGCGTGCGCGACAGTCTTGATTGGGAGGAAGGCTTGACGCGACCTGAGTGGGTGGCCAAACAGGATGTTTGGAACAGCGTTGAGGATGAGTTCGGCTCAGTGCCTTTTTTCAATCAGATCAGGAAGCTCACCCAATCAACCGCCTTCAGAACCGACAAAGCCTTCAGGGTGGACATGACGCAAAAGCTCTGGCGAATGCTGGAGGCCATGTCCAAGGACAGCGAGCTGCGGCGCAATCTTTTCGTCATGGGCAGGGAGGAGGTCACTAACTGTGTTGACGCCGGGGCGCAGTTGTTCAATGCGATGGGCGTAGAAGTGCTGATCCATGAGGCTTACGCATTGGCCAACCCGGGCCTGGTGGAGGCCGAACTGGTGCAGCTGGCCAGAGGCAAGTCGCGGCTGGACGAGTTGAGCCGGATCGCCCACAAAGTGGTTGCCGAGCGCCTGGAAAATGGTGAGCAATTCAGGACTGTCGATGCTGAGGGCGCAGTGTCGGGAAGTATCGATGAAGTCGAGGTCCACCTGGCTTACATGACGGATCTGGCAGAGCGACTGGACCTGCCCTGGCAGTCCCGTGATTTGCAATTTCGCACGCACACCGGTGTGACTCCCGAGATGATCGAGAGTGCGTATCAGCGGGTCATGGAGCTGGAAACCGGCGATTTACTGCGTGATTCGATCATCGAACAACCGTTCTGGGAAACATACCTACGGGGCACAAATCGAAGCGCCTTCAAGGTTTTCAGGCACCGAATCGATGCAACGACTGAGTTTTACATGGCGCTTGAAAAGAGGGCCTCCGAACCGAACCTTTCGTTGCAGGCAAAGGCCGATCTGAAGCAGGAGCTCCGGGTACTCGCCGCTGAACTGGGTAAGCTGGAAAGCGAAATTGCTCCGGGCCAGGTCATGACTGACCAAGCCTATGCCGCCGAGTTGAACCTGATCGATATCGAAATGAAAACGCTGCTTAAAACCCTGACCCAACAGGCGATGGATCGGGCGAAACTGCAAAGGGTGGACATCGCCTTTATGAACGCACCAGCAACGGATTGACCTGAGAAACAGCTAACCCGGTACGAAGAATGACACCCCTCGTGCCGGGTTTATGCCTGACCGAATCTCAAAACAGGAAGTAACGCTGAGCCATCGGCAACACATCCGCTGGCTCGCACCAGAGCAAGACACCGTCGGCCTTAACCTGATAAGTCTGCGGGTCAACGTCGATGTTCGGCAGGTAATCGTTGTGAATCAAATCGGTTTTCTGCACCTCGCGACAGCCTTTGACCACCGCGATTTTCTTCTTCAGCCCCAAGGCTTCAGGCAAGCCCGCCTCCTGCGCGGCCTGGCTGATAAAGGTCAGGCTGGTGGCATGCAACGAGCCGCCGTAACTGGCGAACATCGGGCGGTAGTGCACTGGTTGCGGCGTTGGAATAGACGCGTTGGCGTCACCCATCAGGCTGGCCGCAATGGCACCGCCCTTGAGGATCAGCGTTGGCTTTACCCCGAAAAACGCTGGACGCCAGAGCACCAGATCCGCCCACTTGCCCACTTCGACCGAGCCCACTTCATGGCTGATCCCGTGGGTGATCGCCGGGTTGATGGTGTACTTGGCGATGTAGCGTTTGGCGCGGAAGTTGTCATTGCCTTCGCCATCTTGTGGCAGCGGACCGCGCTGCTTCTTCATTTTGTCGGCGGTCTGCCAGGTGCGGGTGATGACTTCGCCGACGCGGCCCATGGCCTGGCTGTCGGAGCTGATCATCGAGAAGGCACCGAGGTCATGCAGGATGTCTTCGGCAGCAATGGTTTCGCGGCGGATGCGGCTTTCGGCGAAGGCCACGTCTTCGGCAATGCTCGGGTCCAGGTGGTGGCAGACCATCAGCATGTCGAGGTGCTCGTCGATGGTGTTGCGGGTGAACGGCCGGGTCGGGTTGGTCGAGCTCGGCAGCACGTTGGCGAAACCGCAGGCCTTGATGATGTCCGGCGCATGACCTCCACCAGCACCTTCGGTGTGATAGGTGTGRATGGTSCGSCCCTTGAASGCGGCGAGGGTGGTTTCGACGAAGCCGGACTCGTTGAGGGTGTCGGTGTGGATGGCGACCTGGACGTCGTATTGGTCGGCCACTGTCAGGCAGTTGTCGATGCTCGCGGGCGTGGTTCCCCAGTCTTCGTGCAACTTCAGGCCGATGGCGCCGGCCTTGACCTGCTCGATCAACGGTTCTGGCAGGCTGGCGTTGCCCTTGCCGGTGAGGCCGATGTTCATCGGGAACGCATCGGCGGCCTGGAGCATGCGCGCCAGGTGCCATGGCCCGGAGGTGCAGGTGGTGGCGTTGGTGCCGGTGGCCGGTCCCGTGCCGCCGCCGATCATGGTGGTGACGCCGCTCATCAGCGCTTCTTCGATCTGCTGCGGACAGATGAAGTGGATGTGGGTGTCGATGCCGCCGGCGGTGAGGATCATGCCTTCACCGGCGATCACTTCGGTGCTGGCGCCGACCGCGATGGTGACGTTGGGCTGGATGTCCGGGTTGCCGGCCTTGCCGATGGCGGCGATGCGCCCGTCCTTGAGGCCGACGTCGGCCTTGACGATGCCCCAGTGGTCGATGATCAGCGCGTTGGTGATCAGGGTGTCGACGACATCGCGTGCCAGCCGTTGGCTTTGGCCCTGGCCGTCGCGAATGACTTTGCCGCCGCCGAATTTCACTTCTTCGCCGTAGGTGGTGAAGTCCTGTTCCACTTCGATCCACAGTTCGGTGTCGGCCAGGCGGACCTTGTCACCGACGGTGGGGCCGAACATGTCGGCGTAGGCTTGTCTTGAGATTTTCATGCGCTTGCCTTGAAAGTGAAGTGCGGTAGTCCGCGGTCCATTGTGGCGAGGGAGCTTGCTCCCGTTCGGCTGCGCAGCAGTCGTAAAATCTGCCGCTCCGATTATTCAGATAGATCGCACCAGCTGTGTTGCGAGCGCTTCGCACTCGAGCGGGAGCAAGCTCCCTCGCCACAGGGTTTGCGTGTCAGTCGAGGTCGCCCATGATCCTGCCGGCAAACCCGAACACCCGGCGATGCCCGGCCAGGTCCACCAGCTCGACCTCGCGGCTCTGCCCCGGTTCGAAGCGCACTGCGGTGCCGGCGGGGATGTTCAGGCGCATGCCGCGGCTGGCGACGCGGTCGAAGGTCAGCGCGTCGTTGGTTTCGAAAAAGTGGTAATGCGAGCCGACCTGGATCGGCCGGTCGCCGCTGTTGGCCACCTTCAGGCTGACAGTGCGTCGGCCCACGTTAAGCTCGATGTCGCCGGGCTGGATCTGGTACTCACCGGGAATCATCACTGGGCTCCTTGGAGAATCTTGTAGTAGAGGGCGGTCGGTTTGTAGCGCCCGTTCGGGTCGCAGGCGTAGTCCGGAATTTCGCCGGCACGGGTGTAACCCAGGGCCTTGTAGAAGTCTTCGGCGGGGGAGCCGGCCTCGGTGTCGAGGTAGAGCATGCCGCGCTTGTGCTGGCGGGCGGCGAGCTCCAGGGCATGCATCAACTGCTGGCCCAGGCCGCGACGACGGGCGTGTTCACGCACCAGCAGTTTCTGCACTTCGGCGCGATTCAGCCCATTGGCTTTCTGGCACAGGTTCAGTTGCACACTGGCCTGCACCTGTTCGTCCTTGACCACCACCCACAGCAGCACGTTGCCTTTGTTCAGGTTGTCTTGGACTTCATCGAAATGGGCTCGGGCCTGGGTGGCGTCCAGATCCGCCATGAACCCGACGCTGGCGCCATAGCCGACGGCGTCGAGCAGCAGATCAATCAATCCCTGACGATAGTGCGCAAAGCTTTCAACATTGACGCGTCGCAGTTGGGCGGCGTTCATGGGGCATCACTCCTTGTGGGGATCGGGTGGCATTGCGCCCGGATCGAGGATCAGTTGCATGAAGGTCAGGTCCAGCCAGCGGCCGAACTTGGTACCCACCTGCGGCATTTGGCCGGTGACGACAAAACCGGCCCGATCGTGCAGCCGGATCGAGGCGCTATTACCGCTTTCGATGGCGGCGACCATCACGTGTTTGTTGCAGCCTTTGGCGCGCTCGATCAGCGCTGCCATCAGTTGCGGGCCGAGGCCATTGCCGCGTTGGTCGTTGCGCACGTACACCGAGTGCTCAACCGTGTGGCGGAACCCGTCGAACGGCCGCCAGTCACCGAATGAAGCGTAGCCGAGTACGTTGTCGTCGCCGTCGACGATCACCAGAATCGGATAGCCCTGGGCTTGCCGCGCGCTGAACCAGGCCTGGCGGTTGCCCAGGTCCACGGCCTGTTCGTTCCAGATCGCCGTGGTGTTGAGCACCGCGTCGTTGTAGATGTCGCGGATCGCCGGCAGATCGGCGTGCAGCGCATCGCGGATGTGGTAAGTCATGGCGCAGCCTCAGGCGATCGGTTGGTGAACGGTGACCAGTTTGGTGCCGTCGGGAAACGTCGCTTCGACCTGGATCTCCGGGATCATTTCCGGGATGCCTTCCATCACTTGCTCGCGGCTGAGCAGGGTGGTGCCGTAGTGCATCAGCTCGGCCACGGTCTGGCCGTCACGCGCGCCTTCGAGCAGCGCCGCGGAAATGTAGGCCATGGCCTCCGGGTAATTGAGTTTCACGCCGCGAGCCAAACGCCGCTCGGCCACGAGGCCGGCGGTGAAGATCAGCAGCTTGTCTTTTTCGCGTGGGGTCAGGTCCATCGTAGAAATCCATAATCGGCAGTTAAAAAGTCTTCTGTAGGAGCGTATTCAGGTGGCCCATATTCTGGGCGGAACGGCTTCGCGGCCGAGCAACGCAGGCCGGAGCAATCGCCACAATTCAATTAGCCAACCCCGTGCCAACAACGCCTCGCTGGCCAGGCACCGGGCGACCAACAGCCCCGGTAGCTGCGTCAGATCCCCGCGCACCTCATTGGGCAGCGAGCGGCACTTCTCCAGCAATTCACTATCAATCTCTCCGGTCACCAGCAACGTCGCAAACACCGGTTGCCCATCCAGCCCGATCGGCGAGTCCAGCAAACCGTCATCCCCGGTAATGCGCTGGCGTTCGTGCCAGAGCAACTGGCCGTCGCGGCGGATATCCAGGTGGGCCTGGAAGTGCCCGAGGTCGAAGCGCTCGCCACTGGCCGGACGCCCCAGCGCGACCACGTCCCAGTAGAACAACCGGGCATCGCCCTCAAGATCAATGCTCGTGCTGAGTTCAGCCTGAGCGGCGCTGAAGATAATCGTCTCTTGCGGCAGCCACTCCAACGTAGCACCGGCGGCAACGTGCAAGTCGAGTTTCTGATATGCCGGCCCGGCCGCGCGATACCACTTGGCGGCGCCGGGGCTGGTGATTTGCG
>NZ_JBFTMK010000162.1:0-8980 GCF_056396965.1 Pseudomonas sp. 05N434 | reverse complement strand
GCGAACACCCGTGAGTAGGAACCGGTCATGTACATCACGCCGTCCTTGATCATCGGCTGCGCTTGCTGACCGCGCTGTTTTTCACCGCCGAACGAAAAGGCCCAGACCGGGCGCAAGTCTTTCACGTTGTCGACATTGAGGGTGTCCAGCGGGCTGTAGCGCTGACCCTGGACGCCCAGGCCATTGGTGACGACCTGTTCCGGATTCTTCGGATCCTGGAGGATGTCTTGATCGGAGACTGCGGCCATTGCCTGGCCGGACAACAGCATGGCACTGAGCAGCACGCTCAAGACGAAGGGTTGGCGACGTGCGGGTTGGGTCATGACGGCTACCTCTGCGGTTTTTGTTATACCCGGGAAATTTTCCCGGTCTGGTGCAGATTCTTGGGCGCCGCCGCCMTTGCAACAATTGCCCGCAATGCGGAGATTTCTAGTTCCTTGGTAGCGGGTCGGATGATGCCAATCAACGAAGGCTCACCACAAAGGATGCGTCGTATCTGAGATGGACTACTGATCCTTGCCGGAATCCACCCGCGTCATCTGCGCGCGCTCATAGCGCGGGTACAAATGGCTGACGCTGCGGATCAGCTCATAACGGCTCAGGTTGATCCCGGCGAAACGTTCAGGAATGGGGCTGCGGATCATCTCGGCCATGTCGCTGCCGTTCGCCGCACCGTCGTGCATGAGTTGATCGAGCCAGGAGAGGTAATCGCGCATCTGCTCGAACGGTTTGCTGTCCGTTGCCACGGGCCCATGCCCGGGCACAATCAGCGTCCACGGCAATCCCTGAAGCGTGGCGATATCCGCCAGCCACACCGACAACCCCGGGCTGTTCGGCGTGGTCAGGGCCCGCTGATAAAACACCAGATCCCCGGCAAACAGCACGCCGGTTTTCTGGTCGAGAATAGCCAGATCCGCGCCGGTGTGCCCACCCAGACTCAGYAGCCGCAAATCGTGGTTCCCAAAACTTTGCACGCCTGGCGTCAGCGTCTGCGTCGGCAACACCACTTCGGTGCCGCGCATCCAGTCACCCACCAGTCGATACATGTTCTCGGCCATCGCATCACCCTGTTGATGCAACAGCTCGGTGGTGCCGGCCAGTGCAGCAATCGGCACGTCGGTGAAGGCCTGATTGCCCAGCACATGGTCGGGATGGTGATGGGTCAGCAACACCTGGATCACCGGTTTATCGGTGGTTGCGGCAATCGCTTTGCGCAGGGCCTCGCCGTAGCGCTTCGATGGCCCGGTGTCGATCACCACCACCCCTTGCCCGGTGACGATGAACGCGGTGTTGACGATGTTGCCGCCGTTGTTCTTGGCGAAGTTATCGGTGCTGCCCTCAAGCAGCCAGGTGTCTTCGGCAATCTGTCGGGGCTTGAGTGCGTAATCGGGATCGGCCAGGGTCGGCAGGCTCACACAGATGAACAACAACAGCATCCAGCGCATCACACGCTCCTTGGGTCAGGGTATGGCCGCATCGAATTGATTGCCGCTGTTGTCGCGCAGTATCAGGCGCGTCTGCCCCGCACCTTCGATGTCGAAAGCCAGGTTGGGGTTCTCGCTGACCGCCGGGAACAGCTCCAGACGCGCCAGTACCCGGTTGTCTGAGTCCCGCAGCTCGGCCTGGTTGAGGAAAAATTCCGGGATGCCGCTGACCATGCCGTTGTCCATCGGATGCGCCACCTGCAAACGCACGCGACTGAACTCACCACGGGGATAACGACCGCCAAGCACTTCGCCGATGTGTTCTTCCCAGCCCGGCTGGGTGCGCACCACGCTCGGCGCCGTGCAACCGCCGCCGGCCGCGTCGATCAGGGTCGAGCCGACATGCCACAGCCCGTCGCGAGTCAACACCGCCGCGCGCAATGGCGTGGCCTGTTCAACGCGGATGCGGATCGACAGCCAGGGCAGCACACCGGTCAAAGGCTCGAAGTCGACGATTTTCGGCAGCGGGTTGAGTTCGGCCCAGGCAAGGATTCGCACCACTTCGCCCTTGAACGCCCGAGCGTCGATTTCCAACGGCACTTGCCGGGCGTCTTCGGCGAACGGCGGTGCCAGCAGCTTGACCCGCTCGTCGAACACGAACGGTGCGTCGCCAAGCATCTGCTTGTGATAGAACGCCCACATCACCGACGGCACCGGATCGACCTCAACCGCCTGCGCGGCCAAGGGCAACCAGCAGGCCAACAGCCAACGCGCGCGCCAGTTCATTGTTGATACATCTCGGGCACGTCATAGCGCAGGCCGTAATGGGCATAAATGCTTTTGACCGTGCCCTCGCGAATCAACGCTTCCAGCGCCTCTTCCACGGCATAGGCCAGTTGCCGGTTGCTTTCATGCACCGCCATGCCGATCTCCCAGCGTTGCTTGCCCATGTTCGGATAGGCGTTTTCCGCCAGCGCCACTTGCGGGTCGGCGGCCTGATGCACCTGCCAGTCGATCTCGCCGCGCATCGCCATCACCGCGTCGACTTCACCGGCCTTCATCGCGGCAAACGCCTGGGGCACACCGGGGTAATGGTGGGTCTTGGCGGCGAGCATGCCGTTGAACACCGAGGTCAGGTAAAACGAGGGCACACTGTCGACTTCGACGCCAATCGGGTGCTGCTGGAACACCGCGACGCTGGCCACCGAGTCCAGTCGACGACGGTCATACGCCACCTGCCATTGTTCGGTCTGGTACGGCCCGAACATCACCACATGGCCGTTCTCCAGTTCGCCCAGCTCATTGCGTTTCTGTGAGTAATCGCGGTCGTAGGGGACGCGCATCATCAGGTCGGCCAGTTGCTGATTGTGCAGCTGACTGGCCCGCCAGATGTAATCGCGCAGGTCGTCGTCGAGCTTCTCCCCGGCGGGCGCCCAGATCAGTTTCAGGCGTACCCCCATGGCCTTGGCCAAGGCCTGGGCGAGTTCGACATCGACTCCGCGAGGCTGGCCGGCGTCTTCGAAACTGTAGGGCGCGAAGTCCTTGTAGACCGCGACTTTCAGCTCGGCGGCGGCGATCATTTCGTCATAGGTCCGGACCTGTGCCTGCGCTGCCTGGCAGCACAACCACACAGCGCTGATCAACACCGCGAGCAGGCGCATGGGTCACTCCTCGACGTGCACGCTGTCCAGGTAGGTGCGTACCGCCCACAAGGCTTCCTGACTCAAATAGTCAGCCATCTTCGGCATGTACACTCGGCCATCACGCACGGCGCCATGGCGCACCCGTTCGACGAACCACTCGTCACCGGCTTCGGCGACGTCGAGCTTGCGCAAGTCAGGGGCGATGCCGCCGGACTTGGCTTCCAGGCCATGACAGGCCGCGCAGTTCTGGTTGTAGGCCGAAGAGCCGATTTCCAACGCTTTATCGTGCTCCGGAGAGGAACGATACGGGTTCACCGCCGCCCAACCATCGGCATCGACCTGCACACCGGCATCCTTGATCGGGGTCAGTCCCTTGGTTTCGACGGCCTGGGGTACCACGTTGCCGTGGGCCCAGACGGAACCTGCGCTGATGAAGCCGGCCAGCAGTCCGGCAACGAGCAAGGCGTTGCGTTTTGTTGTCATTGTTATGCCCTCAAGATTGCACGCAAAACCTCTTTGCAGAGGCTATGGCAGCCATCTTAGGAACGGCTTCGCGCCAACCCCATGCTGCTTTGGTGGTCGCGGCCTACTCCCTTGGTAGTAGGGCTTGCGGCGAACAGTCCGGGGGCGTTCTGGCGCCGTTACTACCTTGGTACTGGCCCATCGATACTTTCTGCATATTTCCCCGACCGACCGGGGTTCCTATGCTGGCGCTACCTGTGATGGAGTGCCTTATGCGCCAGCTCGCCCCTTATGCCTTGATCTACCTGCTGGCGATTGCCTGCGCCGCCGGGCTGGCGACCCAGAGTCAGGCGGCGGATGCGCCGTTGCAGGTGCGGATCGGCTACCTGGGGTATCGCCCCGATCCTGGGCCATTGCTGTCGAACGTTATTCCTGAACCGACCGATGCCGGCCTGCGGGGCGCGGAGCTGGCGATCATCGACAGCAACAGTACCGGGCGTTTCCTCAATCACAGCTACAGCCTGGTCAGCGCCAACGTCGACAACCCCGACGCCTTGCTCGAAGCCGCCAAAGCCCAACACGAACAAGGCCTGCGCCTGTTTGTGGTGAATGCTCCGGCGGAAAACCTGCGCCGACTCAGCGCTGTGCTACCCGACAGCCTGCTGTTCAATGCCGGCAGCCCCGATGACAGCCTGCGCACTACCGATTGCCTGCCGAACGTGCTGCACAGCCTGCCGAGCCGGGCGATGCTGGCCGATGCGTTGGCGCAGTTTCTGGTGCTGCGCAAATGGCAACGGGCGCTGCTGATCGTCGGCCCGACCGCCGACGATCAAGCCTACGCCGCCGCCCTGCGCCGGGCGGCAAAACGCTTCGGCCTGCAACTGGTGGCGGAGAAAGCCTGGAGCTTCGATAACGATCAACGGCGCAGCGCCCAGGCCGACATGCCGCTGTTCACCCAAACCGCCGAGTACGACGTGGTGCTGGTGGCCGATGAACGCGGCGATTTCGGCGAGTACGTGCCCTACCAGACCTGGTACCCACGGCCGGTCGCCGGCACCCAGGGCCTGACCCCGGTGGGCTGGCACAAGACCGTGGAAACCTACGGTGCCGCCCAGTTGCAAAAACGCTTCGAAGCCCTGGCCGGGCGCTGGATGAACGATCGGGATTTCGCCGCGTGGATGGCGGTGCGCAGCATCGCCAGCGCGGTGGGCAAATTGCGCCAGGTCGATGCCATGGCGATTCGGACGCTTGAAATCAGCGAGCAATTGCCGCTGGACGGCTTCAAGGGCCGCAAGCTCAGTTACCGGCCGTGGAACGGTCAGTTGCGCCAGCCGATCCCCATCGTGCAACCCCGGGCGCTGGTCAGCACGTCGCCGCAAGACGGTTTCCTGCACCCCTTCAACGAAATGGACAGCCTGGGTTACGACAAAGCCGAGGTCAGCTGCCGCTTTCCCTGAAAGCCCTACCCCCATAACAACAAGGAATCTGCCATGCGCCGCACCCTGCTTTCATGCGCTCTACTGCTCGCCGCCGGGCATGCGGCGGCCAGCACCGCCTGGGTCTCCAACGAAAAGGACAACAGCCTGAGCCTGATCGACATGCAGACCCTGCAAGTCACCGACACCCTGCCCGTCGGCCAGCGCCCGCGCGGCCTGTTGCTGTCCCACGACAACAAGCTGCTGTACATCTGCGCCAGCGATTCGGACCGGGTCCAGGTGATGGACGTCGCCACGCGCAAGATCATCAAGGAACTGCCTTCGGGCAAAGACCCCGAACAATTCGCCCTGCACCCCAACAATCGCTGGTTGTATGTCTCCAACGAAGACGATGCGCTGGTGACGGTGATCGACACCGAAACCTCCAAGGTGCTCGGGCAGATCAACGTCGGCGTCGAGCCCGAAGGCATGGCCGTCAGCCCCGATGGCAAATGGGCGGTGAACACCAGCGAAACCACCAACATGCTGCACTGGATCGACACCAGCACCCAGACCCTGGCCGACAATACGCTGGTGGATCAGCGGCCGCGTTTCGTCGAGTTCAATCCCGATGGCTCGCAGCTTTGGGCCTCGGCGGAAATCGGTGGCACGGTGACGATTCTCGATGTCGCCAGCCGCAAGATCCTCAAGACCCTGAGTTTCCAGATCAAAGGCGTGCACCCGGACAAAGTCCAGCCTGTCGGCATCAAGCTCAGCGCCGACGGCAAGTACGGCTTCGTAGCCCTCGGCCCGGCCAACCATGTGGCGGTGATCGACGCCAAGACCTTCGAGATTGTTGATTACCTGCTGGTGGGCCGACGGGTCTGGCAGATGGCGTTCACCCCGGATCAACGGCAATTGCTGGCCACCAATGGCGTCAGTGGCGATGTGTCGGTGATCGATGTCGACACCCTCAAAGTCAGCAAATCGGTGAAGGTCGGGCGCTATCCGTGGGGCGTGGTGGTGACACCATGAACGCCCTTGAGGTCAGCGACCTGAGTTTCGCCTACGGCCCGCGCGAGGCCTTGCGCCAAGTGAGTTTCAGCTTGGCACCGGGGCGTTTTGCGGCGCTGCTTGGGCCCAATGGCGCGGGCAAATCCACCCTGATCGCCCTGCTCACCCGCCTCTATGATCTGCAACGCGGTGATATCCGCGTCGGCGGATGCTCGTTGCGCGACGCGGCACGCCCGGCGCTCAAGCAATTGGGAGTGGTGTTTCAGCAAAGCACGCTGGATCTGGACCTCAGCGTCGAGCAGAACCTGCGTTATCACGCCGCGCTGCATGGTCTGTCCCGACGCCAGACCGGGCTGCGGGTCGACGCGGAGCTGGCGCGTCAGGCCCTGACCGAGCGCCGTCGCGAGCGAGTACGCGAACTCAATGGCGGCCACCGCCGGCGGGTGGAAATCGCCCGCGCGTTGCTGCACGAACCACGCCTGTTGTTGCTTGACGAGGCCAGCGTCGGCCTCGACCCGGCCAGTCGCCTGGCGCTCAATCAGCACATCCGCAGCCTGTGCCGCGAGCAAACCATCAGCGTGCTCTGGACCACTCATTTGCTGGATGAAGTGCAACCCAGCGACGACTTGCTGATCCTGCATCAAGGCCGTTTGGTCGCCAGCGGACAAGCTGATGCGCTGAGCCTGGAACATGGCGGCGACCTCGATTCGGCTTTCGCTCGCCTGACCAACTCGGCCCCTTCAGGAGCAGTCAGCAGATGAACGCTTACTGGCAATGTTTCAGCGGCATCGTGCTGCGCGAATGGCTGCGCTTCGTGTTGCAGCGCACGCGGTTTCTCAGTGCGCTGGTGCGGCCGCTGCTGTGGCTGCTGGTGTTCGCTGCCGGGTTCCGCGCGGCACTGGGCATCGCCATCATCGAACCCTACGACACCTACATTCCCTATGAGGTTTACATCATCCCCGGCCTTGCCTGCATGATCCTGCTGTTCAACGGCATGCAAGGTTCGTTGTCGATGGTGTATGACCGGGAGATGGGCAGCATGCGCGTGCTGTTGACCAGCCCCCTGCCCCGGACCTTTCTGCTGTGTAGCAAATTACTGGCGACGTCGCTGATTTCGCTGTTGCAGGTGTACGCCTTCCTCGCGATTGCCTGGCTGTACGGCGTGCAACCGCCGGCCATGGGCCTGTTGCTGGCGTTGCCGGCGTTGCTGCTGGTGGCGTTGATGCTCAGTGCGCTGGGCCTGTTGCTGTCCAATGCGATTCGCCAACTGGAGAACTTTGCCGGGGTGATGAATTTCGTGATCTTCCCGCTGTTTTTCCTGTCGTCGGCGCTGTATCCGCTGTGGAAAATGCGCGATTCCAGCGAGTGGCTGTATTGGCTGTGCGCCTTGAACCCGTTCACCCATGCGGTGGAGCTGGTGCGCTTCGCGCTGTACGAACGCTTCAACCTCTTGGCGCTGGCGGTGTGCGCGGGGCTGACGCTGGTGTTCGCCCTGCTCGCCGTGCTCACCTTCAACCCGCAACATGCGGCCTTGCGTAAATCCGGCTGACTACTCCGAACGATAAAAAACAGGACAAAATTACTACTTTGGTACTGGTTTACCTGTCTATCGTCGCATTCACAACGCATCGCTACTGGCATGTAATGGGTTCATAACTATAAGGACTGACCCCTATGCCGCGTGCCCGACGTGTTCTGTTGCGCCCTGCTCTCGCTGCGCTGTCGCTGAGCCTGTTGCTGGGCACCGCACAGGCCGAAACAGCGCTGTTCTCCGCCGACGGTTATCGCATCGGCCTGTACCGCAGCCCGACTCCGACTCAGCTCCAGGGCGCGAGCATCATCGACACGCCCGCCCTGCAAGACCTGCTCAAGCAGACACCCCCGCCGGTGCTGATCGACGTCTACCGCCGACAATGGCTGCAAGGCCGCTTCATTGAAGACCAGCCCCACGAAAACCTGCCCGGCAGCCATTGGTTGGCCAATACCGGTGACGGCGATCTGACGCCCGACTGGCAAGACTATTTTGCGCGTAACCTGAACACATTGACCGCTGGCGATCACACGCAACCGTTGGTCTTTTACTGCCGCTCCGATTGCTGGTTGAGCTGGAACGCGGTAAAACGCGCTGCTTCCATGGGCTATAAAACACTGTATTGGTACCGCGACGGACTGGATGCCTGGCAAGCGGCGAATCTGCCCGTGACACAGGCGAAGCCCGAGCCTTTTCCCTGACTTGAGCATTTGCGTGTTGTTGCCACACCCTGAAAAAAAAATAATGAGGTGAAAGGCCATGTACAAAATTCTGATTGCCGACGATCACCCGCTGTTTCGCGAAGCCATTCATAACGTCATCAGCGACGGTTTCCCCGGCAGCGAGGTCATGGAAACCGCCGACCTCGACAGCGCCCTGGCCCTGACCCAGGAGCACGACGACCTGGACCTGATCCTGCTCGACCTGAACATGCCCGGCATGCACGGCCTCAATGGCCTGATCAACCTGCGCAACGAGGCGCCGACCATTCCGGTGGTGATCGTCTCGGCCGAACAGGACAAGCAGATCGTGCTGCAAGCCATCACCTATGGCGCGGTGGGGTTCATCACCAAGTCCTCGCCACGGGCGCAGATGACCGAAGCCATCCAGCAGATTCTCAATGGCAATGTGTACCTGCCGCCGGACATCATCCGCACGCAAAAGAGCGGTGCCAGCCGGCGCATGAGCGAGACCCCGAGCTTCCCGCCGGAGCTGCTCCAGGCGCTGACCCGCAAACAGCTGCTGGTGCTTGAACGCATGACCAAGGGCGAGTCGAACAAACAGATCGCCTACACCCTGGAAATCGCCGAAACCACGGTCAAGGCCCACGTCTCGGCGATCTTGCGCAAACTCAATGTGCACAACCGGGTGCAGGCGATATTGAGTGCCGGGGATATTGATTTCGGGTCGTATTTGCGGCGGTAACTGCCCGGTTTGAAAGCTGACCTGTGGCGAGGGAGCTTGCTCCCGCTCGGCTGCGAAGCAGTCGTC
>NZ_JBFTMK010000161.1:0-8993 GCF_056396965.1 Pseudomonas sp. 05N434 | reverse complement strand
CCGCGAAAGCGGTTTCACAGTCAGAGTCATCGTTGAATGTGAAACCGCTTTCGCGGGCAAGCCTCGCTCCTACACAGGTTGTGTATGGTCAGAACAGCTTGGTGAACAACCAGTACAAGCTGCCCGACAGCACAATCGCCGCCGGCAAGGTCAGCACCCAGGCCATCAGCAGGTTGCGGATGGTCTTCATCTGCAAGCCGCCACCGTTGGCGACCATGGTCCCGGCCACGCCTGAAGACAACACATGAGTGGTCGATACCGGCAGGCCGAACATGTCGGCGGCGCCGATGGTCAGCATCGCCACGGTTTCTGCCGATGCGCCCTGCGCATAGGTCAGGTGCGTCTTGCCGATTTTCTCGCCGACCGTCACCACGATGCGTTTCCAGCCGACCATGGTGCCCAGTCCCAGGGCGATGGCCACCGCGATCTTCACCCACAGCGGAATGAACCGCGTGGCGTTGTCGATCTGTTGCTTGAACAACTGCAGCTTGCCGGTGGTGTCGGTGTCGAAGTTTCCGACCTTGTTCTTGTCCATCAGGCGAATGGTTTCGCTGGTCAGGTACATATCGTTGCGCACGTTGCCCATCGCTTCGGCCGGGACTTTCGACAGCGAGCCGTAACCCTTCACTTCGTTACCGATCTGGCCCGCCAACGCGGCGAGGGCGGGGATCAGTTGCGGGGTGGCTTCCTTGTTGCGCATGTAGTCGGTCAGCACCGGGCGTGGATCGGTGGGCATCGGCAGCGGTGTGTTTCTCATCAGGGCTTGCTGGGTGACTTCGGCCACCGCGGCGAATTGCAAGGCCTGATCCGCCGGCATGGTGCGGTTCAATGCATACGCCATCGGCAGCGTGCCCACCAGAATCAGCATGATCAGGCCCATGCCTTTCTGGCCGTCGTTGGAGCCGTGGGCGAAGGACACGCCGGTGCAGGTCAGAATCAACATGCCGCGAATCCACCACGGTGGCGGGGTATTACCCTTCGGCGCCTTGTACAGTGCGCGATTTTTGACGAAGACACGCAACGCCAGCAGCAACAACGCGGCGAATGCGAAGCCGATCAGCGGCGACAGCAGCAACGCGTAACCGACCTTGGTCGCCTGGGCCCAGTCCACGCCACTGGTGCCGTCGCGGCCGTGCATCAAGGCATTGGCTACACCGACACCGATGATCGAACCGATCAGGGTGTGCGACGAAGAAGCCGGCAAACCCAGCCACCAGGTGCCGAGGTTCCACAGGATGGCGGCGATCAACAGGGCGAAGATCATCGCGAAACCGGCAGAGGAGCCGACCTGCAGAATCAGCTCCACCGGCAACAGGGCGATGATGCCGAACGCCACCGCGCCGCTCGACAGCAACACCCCCAGGAAGTTGAAGAACCCGGACCAGGCCACGGCGAAATTCGGTGGCAAGGAGTGGGTGTAAATCACCGTCGCCACGGCGTTGGCGGTGTCGTGAAAACCGTTGACGAACTCAAAGCCCAAGGCAATCAGCAGTGCCACGCCCAACAGCAGAAACGGCGTCCAGGTGGTGACCACCGTGCCGAGTTCGCTCATGTCGTGCATCAGGCTGTAGGCGGTGAACAACAGCCCGCTGCCCAGCACGGCAAAGAACATCACGAAGGTGAGCAGGCCGGGTTTTTTATCGAACTGCGGCCTGGYGCCACTGGCGGGCGCCTGGGAGGCGGCGGTGAAGGAAGGCGTAGCCATGCCGGACAATCCTGAGCAGAGAAGGAGTGTCGCCCATGATCGTTGCTAAATATTACAGTGAGACTGCGCTGGGTCAGTGTTTGGTTTTTTTGTGATGCCGGATGCTAAGGCAGGCAAACACCTGTGGCGAGGGAGCTTGCTCCCGTTCGGCTGCGAAGCAGTCGTAAAACCAGAGAATTCTGTTTGAATGAATAAACCGGATAGGGGCCGCTGCGCAGCCCAGCGGGAGCAAGCTCCCTCGCCACAAGGTATCGGTGATGRTGGGCGGTTTAATAATCGCGCCGCTTACGAAACGCCCAGCGCCCGGCAATCAGGGTAAACTGGGCGGTTTAATAATCGCGCCGCTTACGAAACGCCCAGCGCCCGGCAATCAGGGTAAACGTCGCCACCAGTGCCACCAGAATCCAGAACCCCTCCGGATCCCCGGCAAGCGGCACCCCGCCGACGTTCATGCCGAAGAAACCGGCAATGATGTTGATCGGCAGCGCCAACACCGTGACCACGGTCAGGGTGAACAGCGTGCGGTTGCTCTGTTCGTTGAGATTGGCGGCGATTTCTTCCTGTAATAGCTTGATCCGCTCACCTAGGGCGGTGAGGTCGTTGATGATCAGCGCAAACTCCTCGGTGGATTTGCGCAGCTCCTTGACGTCCTCCTTCTGCAACCATTGCGGCGGGCGATTGAGCAGGCGCAGCAACGAGCCCGGCTCCAGCGCCAGCAACCGTTGCAGGCGCACCAGCACCCGGCGGTTGGCGCCCAGTTCGGCGCGGTTGGTGGACAGGCGCGACGACAGCAATTCATCTTCGATCTGATCGACACTGAGGCTGGTCTTGCGCACGATCTGCGTCAGCACTTCGCCCTGATCACGCAGCAAATGCACCAGCAATTCCAGCGGTGAGCGAAAGCATTCACCGGCCTTCACCGAAGAGCGCAGCTTGTCCACCGAGTGCAGCGGTTGCAGGCGCGCGCTGATGATCAGCCGACTGCGGGCGCAGACCCACAGCGTCGAGACATCCGAGGAAACCATGCTACTGAGGTTGAACACCACATCGTTGACCACCGCCAGCAACGCCGAATCGACATGCTCGATGCGCGTCGAACGCGACCCCTCGTGCAAGGCTTCGAAAAACTCGTCGGGCAATTCCAGATGGCTTTTCATCCAGCGCTCGCACGCCGCATGGGCCAGGTTCAGGTGCAGCCAGAGAAACTCATCACTGTCGTCCAGTTGTTGCAGGCAGTGCAGTGCCTTGGCCGAATCGATCTCTCGACCGCGCTCGCCGGGGCGAAAACTGAAACCGTAAAGCAGGCCGAACAGGTCGGAATCGCGATGGCGTTGATCAATGCTGTGGTTCATGAAGTCTCGCTGCGGGGAGGCGCCTGTCGCGGGTTTCACAGGTTCACTTGAGCCTCATCATTGCAAGCGCTCATGACGGTTTTGTGACGGCAAGGTGTACGCAAACGATTGCGATACCGATGGTCGGATTTTCCTCAAGAACCGCTCTGGAACGCCGATCACGCTTGGGTTACGTTTGCGCGCCTTCGGCCAAGGGCCAACGTGGCAGACAGGGATGTCCGGATACTTTTCACGCCTTCATCCGCGTGCCTCATTCCTGTTTCGAGTACTTCCCGATGTCTTTACAAAAGTCCCTTCGAGCACAAATTCTCGCCCTGTTGAGCGGCAGCCYGTTGGCGATGTTGTTGATCGCTTTGGCCTGCTTTCACTTTTTGTCCAACGGCGTTCAGAACTACGCGAACCTGATCGAAGGCCCGTTGCACACCTCGCAACTGATCGATGAAGCCAACCTGCAATTCAAGGTGCAGGTTCAGGAGTGGAAAAACGTCCTGCTGCGCGGCAAGCAACCCGCGGACCTGGACAAATACTGGAAGCAGTTCGAGGAGGGTCAGCGCAATGTGCAGGGTATCCTTGGTGAACTGGCGGGGCAGAAGGGTATGGAGCCGCAACTCAAGACCCGCATCGAACGCCTGCGTGAGGAGCATCGTGTATTAGGTGCGGCGTATCAGAAGGGCCGTGATGCCTACGTGGCGGCCGGTGCCGACCCAGCGGCCGGCGACAATGCGGTCAAGGGCGTGGACCGCGCCGCCAGCGAGCAGATGAATGAACTGGTCGGCGAACTGCGCAAGCAGAGTGTCGAACAATCGAAATTGATCAGTGCCAGTGCCGATCAGACGGTGTTGTCGGGGCTCGCGGTGATGCTGGTGTCGGGCCTGCTGATTGGTTTGTTGAGTCTGTGGCTGGTCAATCGCAACCTGGTGGAGCCGATCCGCAAACTGATCGACTACGTGGCGCAACTCAGTCAGGGCCGGTTCGCCGATCGCGTGGCCAGCACCCGTCAGGACGAGTTGGGCAACCTGGCCAGGGCCGCCAACACCTTGCGCGATTTCCTCGCCGAAACCTTCAGTCGTTTGCAGCGCAGCGCGTCGGACCTGGACAGTGCCAGCGGTGAGCTGAACTCGATTGCCGGCCTTATGGCCAGCGGCACCAACGAGCAGTTCAATCGCACCGATCAGGTGGCCACGGCGATGAACGAAATGTCCGCCACCGCGCAAGAAGTCGCGCGCCACGCCGCCGAAGCGGCACGTGCGGCCGACGATGCCGATCAGTCCGCCCAGCAAGGCGAGAAGGTCATGCAGGGCACCATTCACACCATCACCCAAATGCGTGGCGAAATCGCCAACACCGCCACGGTCATCCGTCGCCTGGAAGAAGACAGCGGGCGCATCGGCAAGGTGCTGGAAGTGATTCGCGGCATTGCCGAACAGACCAACCTGCTGGCGCTCAACGCGGCAATCGAAGCGGCCCGTGCCGGTGAAGCCGGGCGCGGTTTTGCGGTGGTCGCTGATGAAGTACGCAGCCTGGCCCAGCGCACGGCAGCGTCGATCATCGAGATCAACCAGATCATTCAAACCGTGCAAACCGGTGCGGTGGACGCGGCCCAGGCCATCGAAAGCGGCCAGTCGCGCAGCGAGCAAAGCGTCGAGCAAGTGACCCAGGCCGGCGCCATGCTCGAGCGGATCACCCATGCCGTGGAAGCCATTCGCGACATGAACCGCCAGATCGCCACCGCCGCAGAAGAACAGACTTCAGTGGCCGAAGACATCTCGCGCAACCTCACCGAAATCACCAGCATCGCCAGCACCAACCTGGACAACGTGCAGCGCACCGAAGCGGCCAGCCACAACCTGCATGGGCTGTCAGGGCAATTGAATGAGGTAACGGCGCGGTTGAGCGCCTAGTGAAATGGATTGTGTATCGAATCGGTTACCGAGTCGGTACACAGGCGTTGCAGGATGAAGGTGGCAGTACGGCGGATTCGGTGGTCAGCACCTCGGCCTGATCCTTAAGCATTACAGCTGTACACCTTGTTAAGGTCGGTGTGCCGTTGATCGGGTACTTGCAACCAAGACGCCCGATTTCAGCGGTACCTGTTATTTCTGACAGTAGACAGTTTTTTTCTCGCGGCGCTAGATATCCCTTGGCGCGCCTACTCAAACTGAACCTGTGCCAGTACTTTCACAAGGAGCATTGCGATGACCGAAACATTGAACCCTATGACTGTTGTCGGTGGACAGTCGATCATTTTTTTCGTCGAWGAAGCAGACCCAGTGATTCCGAAAGCAATCATCCCTGCACGGGAAGAATTTGTAGAGGGCGAAGAAATCTTCGTGAAGTTTGGCAACGTGGAGGTTGCTTATCACAAATATCGACAAGGTGATTTCTTTCCCATACACATTCCTTTGGACAAAGGAGCGCTGAGTCAGGTGGCTGTCGCTGCGGAGGCTTACTACACGATCAAGCATCTGGATGGATCGACCTCCACCTCAAGTTCTTTCCGTGCCAAGGTCGAGATGTTTAACAGCCAATCGTCCGTGAGTCACGC
The DNA here is from genome assembly GCF_056396965.1 of Pseudomonas sp. 05N434. Classification (NCBI taxonomy): domain Bacteria; kingdom Pseudomonadati; phylum Pseudomonadota; class Gammaproteobacteria; order Pseudomonadales; family Pseudomonadaceae; genus Pseudomonas; species Pseudomonas sp. 05N434. The sequence continues at coordinate 3,391 of NZ_JBFTMK010000161.1, read as the reverse complement.
TAACGCGGTCTAAGACATTGAGGCTGTCGTCACCGCGTCAAAGGCAACGTGAATATGAACGCCGTTCCATGGGACTGCGTCGATTTCACATCAAGCTGCCCCCCATGGGCCAGCGCAATCTGATTGGCAATGTACAACCCCAACCCGAGGCCGGCCTGCGGTGTTCCGCCGGTCGGTCGCGAGTAGGGCTGGAACAGATGCTGCAGCGCATCCTCGGCAATCAGCCCGTGGTTTTTCACGCTCAATATGAAGTGCCCTTCGTTGACCTGCGCACTGACCTCGACCGGGCCGTCGGGATCGCCGTGGACAACGGCATTCGCCAGCAGGTTGGACAGCAACTGCGCGACCCGTTCGCGATCGCAATGAATGTCGCTCAGGTCGCCAATCGACGACTGAATAATACGCTTGGGGTGAATGCTCTGGATCTCGGCGATCACATGCCGCAGCACATCCCCCAAATCCGGGCACGGCTCGATATTCACCGGGATGCCGCGACCCAATGACCCGCGCGCGAAGTCCAGCACATCGTCGACCAGTTTGGTTGCACGCCGGGCGCTGGTGAGGATATGCCGCACCCGTTGCTCATTTGGCGGGTCTTTGAGTTTGCGCAGGAGCATTTCGGCACCGGCGCTGATGGCGAACAAGGGGTTGCGCAGGTCATGGCCGAGTACGGCGATGAACTGTTCGCGCAGTTCGCTGGTTTTACGTTCCTTGATCGGCGCCGCTTCGGTCTGTTGCAGGTTTTCTTCGGTCTCTATCTGCAGCGCGAGCATCCGGGCGAAGGATTCCATGGTGCTCTGGATCGTGCTGGACTTGAGCGGCGCGGGATCAGGATCGAGGGCGCAGAGGGTGCCGAAGAAGCGCCCGTCGGTGCGAAGTATCGGCACGGCAATGTAGCTTTCGAATGGACAGGTGCGAGGCGTGTGCTGATCGCGGCTGAGCGGGTCTTCACTGACCTTGTCGATGACCACCGAGTGCTGGCCCTGGCGAATTTCGTCGCTCAGCGTGGAGACCAGCTGCAGTTCATCGCCCACTTGCACGCCGAAACCCAGTCGATCGAGCACCGCGCAGGCGATCCAGGTGTTGTCGATGACGCGGGCCACCGCGGCGAACCGCAACCCGGTCAGCTCACTGATCACCTGAAGAACCGCCGGCACCGTGCTGATCCGGCCGATCGTGGCGATGTCTGCTGCCGCTGTTTGCCCCATATCCGTGGTTCTCTGCTTCAACATGCTGAGTGGTGTTGAGGGATTCTAGCGGGCCTGCGCAAAAGGGCGCGACTTCGTTCATGACTTCAGCGATTTGCCTTACGACGAACGCAAAAAAGCCGCACGACCCGAAGATCGTGCGGCTTTTTGCCGTTGAATCACTTGTCTCGTTTGTTGCTCAGGACCTTGCCAGTGGCGGCATCGAAGTCCACGTCCCATTCGGTGTTGTCAGCCAGACGCAGTTCCACTTCATATTCGTAACCGTTGAAGTGGTTATCCAGGTCGGTATCGGTAATTGTGGCGCCCGGATGCAACTTCAGCGCGGCCTGGTTCATTTCTTCCAGGGGTTTGATCTTGCCGCTTTTGACCAACTCGGGGATCTGGTCGACGCGAACATCAGCTTGGGCCAGGCCGGCGGTGAGGGTCAGGGCAGCAGCGATGAACAGGGCAGTTAAGGTTTTCATCAAGTTCTTTCCTTGGAGGAGCTGTTTAAGTGGGATCAGGTTAAACAGCGCAACTTAATTCACCCTTAAAAAAACAATCGCGGGCAACCACGCTCTCACAGGTTTTGCGCAGACCTTGTGGGAGCGTGGCTTGCCCGCGATGGGGACGACGCGGTGCAGCGCCTGGCGCCAATCAGTACCCGTTGTTCTGCAACAACTGCGCAACGCTCGCCGCCGCCGGGCGCTTATAGAACTTCAGCAGTTCGCTGGCGCGATTGGTGAAGATGCCGTCGACACCGGCATCCATCACTTTCTGATAATCCACGGCATCGTCGATGGTGTAGACGTGCACCAGCATGCCCTGATCGTGGGTGAACTGGTTCATCCACGGTTTCACCAGGTCTGAATAGCTCTGATCTCCACCCTTGGTCAGCGCGGCAGAAGGCCCGGTGCCGATAGCGCCCTGGGCCTTGGCGTACTCGACCCATTGCTGGAATTCGGCTTTGTCTTTCGGTTCCTGTTTGGCGTAGTAAGTCGCCTTGTCCTTGTCTCCGGACTCAGCGAACGTCACTTTGGATTTCGGCTCGATGCTGCCTTCGCCGACCCACAACAGCAGGATTTTCGGCACTTGCGGCATCTCCTTCTCGAGCAGTTCGAGGCTGCTCTTCTCGAAGGTTTGCAGCACGACTTTGCCTTTCCCCTGGCCGACCGCCAGATTACTTTTTGCCAGTTTGGAACCCGTCGGGCTCAGCCAACCACGGTCCTGCAATTTATCCTTGAGATCGCGTTCGATGCCGGGAAACTGCTTTGGCTCCTTGGTTTCGATGTACAGGCCAGGCTTGTGCAGTGGATTGCCTTGGGCGATGTCGATGATTTCGTCCAGGGTCAGGATCTTCAGACCCACGTAGCCAGGACGCGCGCGATCCGGGTACGCCGTGTTGAACCAGCTGCCGGCATCCAGGGTTTTCAGTTCGGCGATGGTGAATTCGTTGGCCGGGCTGTCCTTGCGCTCAGGGAATTTGGTAGCGACGTCGGTGGTGCGTTGCAGGTTGTTGTCGTGCAGGGCGAACAGCACACCATCCTTGCTGCGTTGCAGGTCCATTTCCAGGTAGTCGGCACCCAGGTCGCGAGCCAGTTTGTAGGCTGCGGCGGTGGATTCCGGTGCATCGAAAGAGGCGCCACGGTGGGCGATCACCGCCGGGTGCGGAATGCCCAGGCGGGTTGCCAGTGCGCTGGGGCTTGGCTCGCTGGTGGCCTGTGCCTGGCCGAGGCCGAGCATCAGGCTCAGCAGCAGGGCGCTTTTGGTGAAGGAGACAGGCATGGTCGAAGTCCTTTTGCGATGAGTTTTCAAAGACGTATCTTTTAACAACTGAGCGCCGCTTGTGCTATCACCAGACCGACATAAACGTGTTTAAAGAAGATTTCTTCGACGCTTTTGTGCGGCTCTTTGCAGTAATCTTCACACCTGCAGTTTCCCCGGCAGAGGGAAACCCGTTCACTTGCCCTGCGTGTAAACCATCGATCACCGGTCCTTAGCGACCTTTTGTGAGGTTTACCATGCGCATCACTTCCCAGCTCATTTGCCAGGCCGCCGACCAACTCAAAGGCTTCGTCGGCCTCAATCGCAAAACCGGCCAGTACATCGTGCGCTTCAGTGAAGACGCTTTCGGCATGGACGTGGCTGACGACGGCATCATCCCCGCCAGCGAATTCGTCTGGGCACCCGGCCCCGAGCAGACC
>NZ_JBFTMK010000160.1:0-9008 GCF_056396965.1 Pseudomonas sp. 05N434 | reverse complement strand
CCCCTGTAGGAGCTGTCGAGTGAAACGAGGCTGCGATCTTTTGCCTTCAAAGGCTATCCGCCGAAGGCGTCCTTGAGAAACCCCGGCGCAATGTAGCGCTGGTAATGTGCTTCCGAGAGCAGGAAAAATTCCCGATCAATGGCATCGCGCAATTCCGGCAGGTTCCAGTCGCGGAACTCCGGCAGCAGCACCATTCCGTAGGCTTCCAGATTATTGATGACCCGCGCGCCCCGGGCGATCAACTGATAAGCCCAGCAATACTCCGACTGATGCGGCACAAAGCGGATCTTGCGCTGTTCCAGCTGCATTCTCAGCAGCGCGGGATCGAAAATTTCTACCTTGGCAGCCATCACCTGCGACAACAGCTGCTCAAGCCGCAACCACACCGCGCGTTTTTCTTCCTCGTTGTAACCGTTCCAGTGGATCACTTCGTGATGGAAACGCTTGCAGCCACGGCACACCAAATCACCGTAAACAGTGGAGCAGAGGCCGACGCAGGGGGTCTTGATGGTCTGATTGGGCATAGGTAGACAAAACACGGGAAAGCAGAACAGGTCGGCATGTTAGCCCTTTGTCTAACATTCATCACCCCTCAAAGTTTTGGACCTAACTTACCTTTCAAATTTTTTTGCCGTAGAATCAGCCAGCCTTTTAAGGCGCCAATGTCCGTTAAGAAGCTGTTTTCAAAGCGTCACGAGCACAGTCGTTCCTTCAGAGCGGTGTTGGCGAAGGGTTTTTCCAGCGGGGAAAAGCCCAACGCCAACCCTCATCAGCTCCCCGTTCTGCAGGCGTAAAACTTTGAAAGCAGCTTCTGTAAGGAATTGCCGGTAATTCTGGCTAAGCGGCCCACAACGCCACGCAGCGCATGAGTACGGTAATTTCGGGATGAGCGTCCCGGACACCCATTTGGGACCACTGATGAGGGTAATAACTGTGCTTGAAGCCTACCGCAAACATATCGAAGAGCGCGCAGCACTGGGTATCGTTCCCCAGCCGCTTAACGCCGAACAAACTGCAGGCCTGGTCGAGCTGCTGAAGAATCCCCCGGCTGGCGAAGAAGCTTTCCTCGTTGACCTGATCACCAATCGCGTTCCGCCAGGAGTGGACGAAGCCGCCTATGTAAAGGCCGGTTTCCTGTCTGCCCTCGCCAAGGGCGAAGCCAAATCCCCTCTGATCGACAAGAAGCGCGCTGTTGAACTGCTCGGCACCATGCAGGGCGGCTACAACATCGTGACCCTGGTAAACCTGCTGGACGACGCCGAACTGGCGCCAGTGGCTGCCGAAGAACTCAAGCACACCCTGCTGATGTTCGATGCCTTCCACGACGTGGCTGAAAAAGCCAAGAACGGCAACGTTCACGCCAAGGCCGTGCTGCAGTCCTGGGCTGACGGCGAGTGGTTCAAGAAGCGCCCGGTGCTGGCCGACAAGATCAGCCTGCGCGTCTTCAAGGTGACCGGCGAAACCAACACCGACGACCTGTCCCCTGCTCCAGACGCCTGGTCGCGTCCAGACATCCCGCTGCACGCCCTGGCCATGCTGAAAATGGCCCGTGACGGCATCGTTCCGGACGAGCAAGGCAAGACCGGCCCGATGAAGCAGATCGAAGAAATGCGCGGCCAGGGCTTCCCTATCGCCTACGTCGGTGACGTGGTCGGTACCGGTTCCTCGCGTAAATCCGCTACCAACTCGGTACTGTGGTTCTTCGGCGACGACATTCCTTACGTGCCTAACAAGCGCGCTGGCGGTTTCTGCTTCGGCAGCAAAATCGCTCCGATCTTCTACAACACCATGGAAGATGCCGGCGCACTGCCAATCGAGTTCGACGTTTCCAACATGAACATGGGCGATGTGATCGACCTGTACCCGCATGCTGGCAAAGTCACCAAGCACAACAGCGACGAAGTCCTGACCACCTTCGAAATGAAGACCCCGGTTCTGCTGGACGAAGTCCGTGCCGGCGGCCGTATTCCGCTGATCATCGGCCGTGGCCTGACCGAAAAGGCTCGCGCCGAACTGGGTCTGCCACCGTTCGACCTGTTCAAGAAGCCTGAAGCACCGGCCGAAAGCACCAAGGGCTTCACCCTGGCGCAGAAAATGGTCGGCAAGGCTTGCGGCCTGGCAGAAGGCAAAGGCGTTCGTCCTGGCACCTACTGCGAACCGAAGATGACCACCGTGGGTTCCCAGGACACCACCGGTCCAATGACCCGTGACGAACTGAAGGACCTGGCGTGCCTGGGCTTCTCCGCTGATCTGGTGATGCAGTCCTTCTGCCACACCGCGGCTTATCCAAAGCCGATCGACGTGACCACCCACCACACCCTGCCTGACTTCATCATGACCCGCGGCGGCGTTTCCCTGCGTCCGGGCGACGGCATCATCCACTCGTGGCTGAACCGCATGCTGCTGCCAGACACCGTGGGTACCGGTGGCGACTCGCACACCCGTTTCCCGATGGGCATCTCGTTCCCGGCCGGTTCCGGTCTGGTCGCGTTCGCCGCAGCCACCGGCGTCATGCCGCTGGACATGCCGGAATCGATCCTGGTGCGCTTCAAAGGCAAAATGAAACCTGGCATCACCCTGCGTGACCTGGTTCATGCCATTCCTTACTTCGCCATCCAGAATGGCTTGCTGACCGTCGAGAAGAAAGGCAAGAAAAACGCCTTCTCCGGCCGCATCCTGGAAATCGAAGGCCTGGAAGGCCTGACGCTGGAACAGGCTTTCGAGCTGTCCGACGCGTCGGCCGAACGTTCGGCTGCCGGTTGCACCATCAAGCTGTCGAAAGAGTCGATCACCGAGTACCTGCAATCCAACATCACCCTGCTGCGCTGGATGATCGGCGAAGGCTACGGCGATGCACGTACCCTGGAGCGTCGCGCTCAAGCGATGGAAGCCTGGATCGCCAACCCGCAACTGATGGAAGCCGATGCCGACGCCGAATACGCCGAAGTCATCGAAATCGATCTGGCGGACATCAATGAGCCTGTGCTCTGCGCACCAAACGATCCGGACGACGCCCGTCTGCTCTCCAGCGTTGCTGGCGAGAAGATCGACGAAGTGTTCATCGGTTCGTGCATGACCAACATCGGTCACTTCCGCGCTGCCGGCAAGTTGCTGGAACAGGTCAAAGGTCAGCTGCCAACCCGTCTGTGGCTGTCGCCGCCGACCAAAATGGACGCTCACCAGCTGACCGAAGAAGGCTACTACGGCATCTACGGCAAGGCCGGCGCACGCATGGAAATGCCAGGCTGCTCGCTGTGCATGGGTAACCAGGCACGTGTAGAGCCGAACTCCACCGTGGTGTCGACGTCGACCCGTAACTTCCCGAACCGTCTGGGTGACGGCGCGAACGTCTACCTGGCTTCGGCCGAGCTGGCGTCCGTTGCGTCCATCCTGGGTCGCCTGCCGACCGTCGAGGAGTACATGGAATACGCTGGCAAGATCGACAGCATGGCGGCCGACGTTTACCGCTACCTGTCCTTCGACCAGATCGCCGAGTTCCGTGAAGCTGCTGCGAACGCCAACATCCCGGTCGTTCAAGCCTAACGCTACAAAGCCATAAAAAACGCCGCCCATCGTGAGATGAGCGGCGTTTTTTTATGCCTGACGCCGATTACCCAGCTATCTTTGCCTGATGTCGGCACCAGGACGGCGTGCCACGAGGCCCCACGGGCCTTATCTCAAGGAGGAGTCATGCGGGTCATCCTGATCGCCATCGGTTCGCCCGGTGACGTTTTCCCCTTCATTGGCCTGGCCAATGCGCTGAACCTGCGCGGTCATCGCGCGACCTTGTGCAGCCTGCCGGCGTTCAAAGCCACCGTCGAACAGTACGGGCTGGAATTCGAGCCGTTAGGCCAGCAAGCCTGCGACGACACGCCCCGCCCGCGAGACTCGAAAAGCGCTTTGGCAGAGCAGTGGAACGCAGTCTCGCACCTGCTCGAACCGACCTATGACTACATCGCAGCGCGGCGCCATGAGGATATCGTGGTGGTGGGCTCGTTTTGGGCGTTGGGCGCACGTGTGGCCCAGGAGACGTTCGGCATTGCCTACCTTTCGGTACAGATTTCACCGTTCTTGCGCGAGGTCCATCGGCTGGCGCTGGACCAGCTCTGTGCGCCATCACTTAACGCCTTGCGCGCCAGAAAGGGCCTGAGCGGGACGGTTCAACACGTTATGAGCCAATGGATGCATTCGCCGGACGGCGTGATCAGCTTCTGCCCCGAGTGGTTCGCACCGCAGCAAGCTTCTGCGCCGGCCACGCTGTGCAAGGCCTGCGAAAAAGCCGTTGCGGCTATCGAGCATTGCCGCCAGCGAACCAAAGGTCGTCTGGCCGGGCATTCGAAGGGGGCGATCAACCGGGGCAGCTCCGATTGATCGCCCGCTGTTTCAGGCGCTGAGCGAGTAGATCAACGCCGAAATGGCCACCAGGCCCACCAGCGTCACGAAGACGTTGGAGGCTTGGCCACGGTAACGCGCCATCGCCGGTACTTTGCGGATCGCGTACATCGGCATCAGGAACAGAATCGCCGCGATGACCGGGCCACCGAGGGTTTCGATCATGCCGAGAATGCTCGGGTTCAGGGTCGCGACGACCCAGCAGACCACCAGCATGAACGCTGCGGTCATGCGGTCCAGGGTCTTCGGCGCCGGGCGTTTGCCGCTCTTGACGATCAAGCCCTTCAAGCCTTCGCTTGCGCCGATGTAGTGGCCCAGGAATGACTTGGAAATGGCCACGAAGGCAATCAACGGCGCCGCGAAGGCGATGGTCGGGTTGCTGAAGTGGTTGGCCAGGTACGACAGGATCGACAGGTTCTGTGCCTTGGCTTCCGCCAGTTGCGCCGGCGACAGGGTCAACACGCAGCTGAAGACGAAGAACAGCACCATCACCACCATCAAGAGGTGGGCGCGGGACAGGATCTGCGAACTGCGCTCTTGGGCATGCGTGCCGTAGCGACGTTTCTGGTCCACCGCGAACGCCGAAATGATCGGCGAATGGTTGAACGAGAACACCATCACCGGAATCGCCAGCCACAGGGTGTGCAGCAGCGCCGACGACTCAGGCAGCGTGGACGCGGTGCTGAGGATGCCGCCATTCCAGTGAGGAATCAGGAACACCGCCAGGAACAGCAGCGCGACGATGAACGGATACACCATCAGGCTCATGGCCTTGACGATCACCTGCTCACCGCAACGCACCACCGCCAGCAGGCCGAGAATCAGCACGAACGACAGCACGGCGCGCGGTGGCGGCATGATGTGCAGCTGATGTTCGAGGAAACTGCCCACGGTGTTGGTCAGGGCCACGCTGTAGATCAGCAGGATCGGGAAGATCGCGAAGAAATACAACAAGGTGATCAGCGCACCGGCCTTAATGCCGAAATGTTCTTCCACCACTTCGGTGATGTCTGCACCTTCACGACCGGACAGCACAAAGCGGGTCAGGCCACGGTGCGCGTAAAACGTCATGGGGAACGCCAGCAATGCCAGGATCAGCAACGGCCAAAAGCCGCCCAGCCCCGCGTTGATGGGTAAAAACAGGGTACCGGCCCCGATTGCCGTGCCAAACAGGCCCAGCATCCAGGTGGTGTCATGGCGATTCCAGCTTTCGAGGCTCGCTGGTGTCGCCGCTACATAGCGTTCGTCGACGCTATTGGCCTGATCATTCATCCGGTCGGATCTCCGCTTTCCGGTCACTTGCCACTCGGTCAGGACGCGTCGGAAAAAACCGACAGACATGCTCCGGCCGAAACAGGGGCGGGATTCTCCGCGATAAACGAGCAGAAGCAAAGGCTTAGCTGAGCAATGGTTGTGGGAGCAGATCAAAGGCCTGTCGCTTTTAGAAAAATAATTGTCGGCAGCGGGTATGCGATGTGTCGTTTTCTGACACGCTTTAGTAAACCCTAATGTACGGTGTGCCTGACGAACCGCAGCGCCTGACTTTACGACTGCTGCGCAGCCGAACGCAGGCTCGACAGCTGCTGCGGCAATTTCATCGCGGACAAATCCTCTCCACCTGCCGCGCACTGATCTAGTGTTGTATCTAAGAAGCTCGCCGGTATCGCCAACGCCTGCACAGGTGCTTGCCAACCAATAGCCTATGATCTCGGACCGTTGCCAATCTGCTCTGGAGTCAGCAATCTGACGCGACGTTCGAGCCCCACACTCCGCTGCCCACAGGAGCCCAGCATGACCGCAACCGTTCTGGTACTGGTTGAAACCATCAATGAATACCTGCCGATTCTCGAACATCAGGGGTTTCATTTGATCCTGGCCCCAACCCCGGCCGAGCGCGCTGCCGCCATTGCCCGGCAGGGCAGCCAGATCGATGCGGTGCTGACGCGTGGCCCGTTGGGCCTGTATGCCAATGAAATCGCCGCCCTGCCCAACCTCAAGATCATCTGCGTGATCGGCGCCGGTTACGAACACGTCGACCTGCAGGCCGCCGTCAACCGAGGCATCACTGTCACCAACGGCGCCGGCGTCAATGCCTCCTCCGTTGCCGATCACGCCATGGCGTTGCTGCTGGCACTGGTTCGTGACATCCCTCGGGCAGATGCTGCCGTCCGTCGGGGCGAGTGGCCGAAGATCATGCGTCCTTCGCTGGCCGGCAAACACATAGGCATCCTCGGCCTCGGTGCCGTTGGCCTCGCTATCGCCAAACGTGCCGCCAACGGCTTCGATATGAGAGTGAGCTACCACAACCGCCAGCATCGCAGCGATGTGCCGTACAGCTATTGCTCGACGCCTACCGAGCTGGCACGCCAATCAGACTTTCTGATAGTTGCCACCCCGGGCGGGATCGGCACCCAACACCTGATCAACCGGCAAGTGCTCGACGCCCTGGGGCCCAACGGATTCCTCGTCAACATCGCCCGAGCCAGCGTGGTCGTCACGGCGGACCTGATCACCGCGCTCGAACAGCGGCGGATCGCCGGTGCCGCGCTGGATGTCTTCGACCACGAACCCCAGGTACCGGACGCCCTCAAGGGGTTGGCCAACGTGATTCTGACTCCGCATGTCGCCGGATTGTCCCCGGAGGCCACCCAAGGCACCGTCGAGCTGGCCGGCAAAAACCTGACGGCGTTTTTTTCCGGTCAACCGGTACTGACGCCCATTGCGTTACCGCCACCGTCGACAACCACCCGGCTCAATCACTAAAGAACGCCCAACAGTGTCCAGAGTCGTCGGGATTCGGCATCGGCGCTGATCAGTTCGCCCAGCAGCTCGCTCAGGGGCTTGTTGCCCCACTCCACACCCCGCTTGATCAGATAGGGCACCGGGCTGTGGGGTTCGGTGCGCGCCAGGTACTCGGCGATCAGCAGCAATTGCCGGTACGCCTCTTCACGATTCGCCGGTTCGCTGAACACTTGGGGCACTGCAAGGACTTCAGACGCGGCGGTCGGGCTGGGGCTCGATGCAGCCACCACTGGCGTTTCGACCGGAGGCGCCGGGGTCGGTTTTCGTGGATGCATGGCGATAAACTCCTGAACCAGGGTCAACAACGCGTCGATCACGTCCTGCAGCGCCTTAAAGCCTGGGGCCTGATTCCCGAGAAAAGCGTCGCTCCACACCTCCAGGCGCTGCAAGTGCTGCTGACTGAGCAGCAGACTGCCCTGGCTGCGCAACCAGAATGACAACGGTGTGGCACGAATCTGTTCGGTGATTTTTTTCTGTTCGTTGCGCGCGTTCTCGGCCGAGGTCTTGGCCGCTTTACTGTCGCTGCCCTGCACCTGTTGCAACTGCAACCGGCGCCAGGCGTCCAGACAGAAGCCGTCGAATTCGTGGTTGTGCGGTTCGAACAACGGCACTCGGGTCAGCAACACTTCAGCGTAGCGTCGAGCCAACCATTCCAGCGGTATCACTCGCCACGACAGGTCGCCATCCTCAGCCTGTGGGTGCAGGTGTTCGGGATAGCGTTCGCACAACCCGGCCACCAGCGCCAGGCTGCCCGGCAACCCATCGAGCCCGTCCTGATGCAGCCAGGCCTCCCCCAGCCAGGCGCTGAGCATCAAATCCTTGCTGCGCTCGAGCAGCAGGCTCGTGGCCAGTTTTTCCAGCTCCGGCCACTGGGCGCGCTTGATCGACGACTGCCACACCCCCGTCGGCAAACTGGTGTCATCCTCGCGGCGCAGTTCGCGCAACCGGTCGAACTCGGGTTCATAACGCAAATCCTGACCACAAGGCGCCTCCTTGCTGATCGGTTCGAGCAGTTGCGTAATCAGTTCCGGCAACGGTGTTGATGGTTGATTCACAGGCCCTCCTCCTCATGGGATTCAATCGCCGCGGTCGAGCGCGTCACCAGGAACGGTGAACGCGGAGCCCGGGTCGGCAAGGGCTGAATGGACAACGGCAATTTCGAGCCCTGGGTCATCAACGACAGGCGCACAAACATCAGGGTTTGCTCCGCTGCGCTGGCCTGCGTGGTCACGGGCAGGCGCAAGGTCAACGGAAAATCCGTGTAGTCCAGGTTCGGCTGGCGCTGCACCGACACGTGCGAACGCATCAAGCGCAACAGYGACCATGGACCGCTGTACTCCCAACCCGCTTCCAGATCACGCACCACCAGGCTCGGCTGTAACGGATCGTTGGCCGGACGCTGATAGCCATTTCTGGCCCAACGCAAGGTCAGCCGGACTGGTTGGCCGACCATCCAGCGCAGGTTCTGCTGAGCTTCGCCGGGGTAGTTGATCTGTTGATTCCCGGCATTCAAGCCCCAGGCAATCACCTGGTCGGCACCGCGCTCTTCCTCCCGATCGGTACGCCAGCGCACATCCATCTCCACCCCCAGCACGCCGCTCTTGTCGCGCACGAACATCGGCCCCAGCCAGGTGCTGGCTTGCTTCAGACGATTGAGAAAGTCCTCGGCGGCCAGGCGTTCCGGGGTCTGGCTCAGAGCCAATCCGGCCTGCGCCACCGGCAAACGCTTGTCGATCAGCTCCAGCAAATGCTGGACCAATCCGGCCTGCGCCACCGGCAAACGCTTGTCGATCAGCTCCAGCAAATGCTGGACC
>NZ_JBFTMK010000159.1:0-9024 GCF_056396965.1 Pseudomonas sp. 05N434 | reverse complement strand
ACGCTACACAAAGCCGATGTAGTGATTGTTGGCGGCGGCCTGATGGGCTCGGCGGCGGCGTTTTTCCTGCGCCAGCGCGGGCAGTCGGTGATTCTGCTGGAGCGCGACCAGATTGGTCAGTACGCCAGCGGTGTGAACTTCGGCAACGTCCGGCGTCAGGGACGCTTCCTCGGTCAACTGGAATTGGCCAACCGTTCCTGGGCGCTGTGGAAACGCTTGCCAGAGCTGATCGACGACGACCTCGAATTCATTGCCAGCGGGCACATGCGCGTGTGTTACCGCGAGGATGAAATCCCTGAACTGGAAGCCTATGCGGCAGCGCCCGAGGCGGCGCAGCTGGATTTGAAAATCTATCGTGGCGYCGAGCTGCACCAGCGCTTTCCGTTCCTCGGGCCGGACGTGAAGGGCGGTTCTTACGCGCCCCACGATGGCCACGCCAACCCGCGTTTGGCCGCGCCGGCGTTTGCCCGGGCTGCCCGCCGCCTCGGGGCGCGGATCGAGGAACAGACTGAAGTCGCTGAAGTGCAGAAAATTGCCGGCGAGTTCACGGTGACCACCACCGACGGTCGCAAGTTCGGCGCCGAGCGCTTGCTGATCACCGCCGGCGCCTGGGGCCAGAAACTCTCGGCGCAGTTCGGCGAACCGGTGCCGCTGGATACCAACGGCCCACAAATGGCCGTGACCGAACCGGTGCCGTACGCCTTGCCAACGGTGATCGGCGTGTACACCAAGATCCCCGAAGAAGTGATCTACTTCCGCCAGATCCCGCGCGGCAACATCATCATCGGTGGCGGCTACCGCAGCAAACCGGACATGCTCAACCGCCGCGCCTATGTCGAGCCGCGCAGCATTCTTAATCAGATGGACCAGATGCGTCGCCTGCTACCGGGCGTCGGCAACCTGAACATCATCCGTGTGTGGAGCGGCATTGAAGGCTACTTGCCCGATTCCCTGCCGGTGATGGGCCCCAGCGGCAACGTTGACGGTTTGTATTACGCGTTCGGCTTCTGCGGTCATGGCTTCCAGCTCGGCCCAGGCGTCGGCGACGTGATGGCCGAACTGATCAGCACCGGCAGCACCAGCACTTCGATTGAGCCGTTCTCGATCCGCCGGTTCACCCCTTCAGCCGAGCAACGGACAACCGAGCAAAGGAGCAGGGCCTCATGAAACCCCGTGTACTGGATATTCTCAAACGCCTGATGGCCTTCGACACCGTGTCTTCAGAGTCGAACATGGCCCTGATCGAGTACGTACGCGACTTGCTGCTGACCAAGGGCATCGAGTCACTGATCGTCAAGGACGAAACGGGTAAAAAGGCCAACCTGTTCGCCAGCACCGGCCCTAAAGAGTTACCAGGCATTCTGTTGTCCGGCCACACCGACGTAGTACCGGCGGCGGGGCAGGCCTGGACCTTGCCGGCGTTTGAGGCGACGGTGCAGGACGGGCGGATCTACGGGCGTGGCAGTTGCGACATGAAGGGGTTTATCGCGTTGGCCATCGACGCCATGCTCGATGCCGCCGACCATTCGTTGAGCCGACCGCTGCAAATCGCCTTGTCCCATGACGAAGAAACCGGCTGCGTCGGTGTACGACGTTTACTCGACGTGCTGCACCTGGCGCCGGTACGGCCGTTTTTGTGCCTGATCGGTGAGCCGACCAACATGCAGTTCGTGCTGGGGCACAAGGGCAAGGGGTCTTACCGCACTTATTGCCGTGGCCTGGAAGCGCATTCCTCGTTGGCGCCGCGTTCGGTCAATGCGATTCACGTGGCCTGCGATTTCATCGCGGCTCTGCGTCAGAGCCAGCAGCAACTGCAAGAGCAGGGCGCACAGGATGCCGATTACGACGTGCCTTACAGCACCGTGCACGTCGGGCAGATTGTCGGCGGCAAGGCGCTGAACATCGTGCCGAACCTGTGCACCCTGGATTTCGAGGTACGTAACTTGCCGGCGGACGATCTGGATCAGTTCCTGGAGCAGATGCGCGAGCGTGCCGAAGTGATCGTGCGCGAGGCGAAAAAGCTGTCCAGCGTGGCAGACATCGAGATCGAAACCCTCAACGTCTATCCGGGCCTCGATACCCATCCGAGCGTTGAAGCGGTGCGCTTCCTGAAAAACTTCGCCGCGCCGGACACCGGCACCGCCAAAGTCTCGTTCGGCACCGAGGGCGGGTTGTTCAAGCAGCGTCTGGACGTACCGGTGGTGGTCTGCGGCCCGGGCTCGATCGAACAGGCGCACAAGCCGGACGAGTTCATCGAGATCAGCCAGATGCAGGCTGGGGAGCGGTTTCTGGAGGGATTGCTGGGTTCCCTGAAACTTTGAGATCGTCAAGATCTTTTGATTTGTGCTTGCCGGTAGAGCCTGCCGTCCCACCGCGAATTTCAGCATCCAACACTGCCCATCAAACGCTTTCAGCATCCTCATCCGTGGCACCTCCCTAGACTGGAAATGTCTCGGATCAGGACTCGACCATGCTCAAGAATCGTTTGAAAGACCCCAGCCTTCTGGCAGAACTCGCTTATGTGGACGGGCAGTGGATCGGCGCCGATAACGCCGCGACCCTGGACGTCATCGACCCGGCCACCGGCCAGTTGCTTGCCCGGGTGCCGGCCATGCAGGGCGCAGAAACCCGACGCGCCATCGAAGCCGCCGAGCGGGCCTGGCCCGCGTGGCGCACACGCCCGGCAGCAGAACGGGCGGCGCTGCTGGAGCGCTGGTATCAGGCGATGATCGACAACCTCGACGACCTCGCCTTGATCATGACCTGCGAGCAGGGCAAACCGCTGAACGAAGCCAAGGGTGAAATCCGCTACGGTGCCGGGTTCGTCAAATGGTTCGCCGAAGAGGCCCGCCGGGTCTACGGCGAAACCATACCGGCCCCCAGCGGCGACCGCCGCCTGCTGACCCTCAAGCAACCGGTCGGCGTGTGCGCCGCGATCACCCCGTGGAATTTCCCCAACGCGATGATCACCCGCAAGTGCGCGCCGGCCCTGGCCGCCGGGTGCCCGATCATCGTCAAACCCTCGGACTTGACCCCGCTGTCGGCCCTGGCCCTGGCAGTACTCGCCGAACGCGTCGGCATTCCGGCCGGGGTGTTCAACGTGCTGACCGGCATGCCCGCCGGCATCGGCGAAGAACTGACCGGCAATCCGACGGTGCGCAAGATCTCCTTCACCGGCTCCACTGCGGTCGGTCGGCTGCTGATGCGTCAGAGCGCTGAGCACATCAAGCGCTTGAGCCTGGAACTGGGCGGCAACGCGCCGTTCATTGTGTTCGACGACGCCGACCTGGAGCAGGCGGTAACCGGGATCATGCTCAGCAAATTTCGCAACGCCGGGCAGACCTGCGTCTGCGCCAACCGCATTCTGGTGCAGGATGGCATCTACGAACGTTTCGCCCAGCGACTGGTGGAGGAGGTGGGCAAACTCAAGGTCGGCAATGGCCTGGACGCCGACGTGACCATCGGCCCGCTGATCAACCCGGCGGCGGTGAGCAAGGTCGCCCGGCACATCGACGATGCCCTGAGCCAGGGCGCGCGTTTGCTCTGCGGCGGCATTCCCGAGGGTGACAACCAGTTCGTTCAGCCGACCGTCCTTGGCGACACCCACGCCGACATGTTGCTGGCCAACGAAGAAACCTTCGGCCCGGTGGCGCCGTTGATGCGGTTTACCTCTGAGGCCGAAGCGCTGGCCTTGGCCAATGCCACGCCTTACGGCCTGGGCGCCTACTATTTCACTCAGGATTTGCGCCGTTCCTGGCGGTTCGGCGAGGCGCTGGAGTTCGGCATGGTCGGCCTCAACACCGGGCTCATTTCCATGGAAGTCGCGCCGTTCGGCGGCATCAAGCAGTCTGGGCTGGGCCGTGAAGGCAGCAAGTACGGGCTGGATGAATACCTTGAAGTCAAAGCTTTCCACATCGGCGGGCTGTAATTAACGGACACGGGGGCACGATTGATGAGCAAGACATTCAGAATCGCCGCGATTGCCGGCGATGGCATCGGCAAGGAAGTCCTGCCGGAAGGGTTGCGGGTACTGGAGCAAGCCGCGAAGAAGTGGCAGTTGGAGCTGAGCATCGAAGTGCTCGACTGGGCTCACTGCGATTACTACCTGGAACACGGGAAAATGATGCCCGACGATTGGTTCGACCAGCTCAAGGGGTTCGATGCGATCTACTTTGGCGCCGTCGGCTGGCCGGACAAGGTGCCGGACCACATTTCTTTGTGGGGCTCACTGCTGAAGTTTCGTCGCGACTTCGACCAATACGTGAACATTCGCCCGGTACGTCTGTTTCCCGGCGTGCCGTGCCCGCTGGCCGGGCGCAAACCGGGGGACATCGATTTCGTGGTGATCCGCGAGAACACCGAAGGCGAGTATTCCTCGGTCGGCGGCAAGATGTTCGAAGGCACCGAGCATGAGTTCGTGCTGCAAGAGTCGGTGTTCACCCGGCGCGGCGTGGACCGGATTCTCAAGTTCGCCTTCGACCTGGCCCAGACCCGACCGCGCAAACGCCTGACGGCGGCAACCAAGTCCAACGGGATTTCCATCAGCATGCCGTACTGGGACGAACGCACGGCATTGATGGCCGCGCAGTACCCGGACATCACTTGGGACAAACAGCACATCGACATCCTGTGCGCGCGTTTTGTACTGCAACCGGACCGGTTCGATGTAGTGGTGGCGTCGAACCTGTTCGGCGACATTCTGTCCGACCTGGGACCTGCCTGCGCAGGCACCATCGGCATTGCGCCGTCGGCCAACCTCGATCCCGAGCGGCGTTTTCCATCGCTGTTCGAACCGGTGCACGGCTCGGCCCCGGACATCTATGGGCGCAACATCGCCAACCCGATCGCGATGATCTGGTCCGGTGCGTTGATGCTGGATTTTCTGGGCAATGGCGATGAGCGTTATCGCGCCGCGCACGACGGGATTCTGCAGGCGATCGAACGGGTGATTGCAGAAGGGCCAATCACCCCGGACCTGGGCGGGCAGGGCTCGACTCAGGAGGTCGGCAAGGCGATCGCGCAAGCGCTTTAAAGCCTGCGACGCACTCCTTGTGTAGCAGCTGTCGAGCCTGCGAGACTGCGTTCGGCTGCGCAGCAGTCGTGAAATCGGGCACTGCGGTGTTTCAGCTAAACCGTGGACAGGATTTACGACGACTTCGTCGCCGATCGCAGCCTCGCAGGCTCGACAGCTGCTACGGCCGAACGCAGGGGATCAGTCTTCCTTGCGAATCGTGGCCACGTCATCGGCGCGGACTTTCACTTTCGCCCCGGAAATATCTTCGAATTCGAAGAAGCCATCCTTGCCCTTGGTGTTCGGCATGTCCTTGGTCAAATACTGGGTGCCGTTCTGCAGGGTCACGACCGTTGGCGTCGAGCAACCGGTCAGGGCCAGAAAGGCCGCTGCCGCCAGAGGCAAACCCAGAGTCTTGATATTCATACACACCTCCATCACTCAATAAAAACAGTGCGAACGCCTCGTTCGAGATCAATCCTCACTGTGCTTCTAACGCGGTTGGTGCGATGGAATGGCAGAAAGTTCGATGGTCACCCGAAAATTGTCCGATTGCGTCGCCACTTATCCTTTTCCGTTTGCACCGGGTGGGGCATAGCTGGTATCTGTACGCATAACCAGTATTCGCTTGCCATGGCCCGATTGCCCGTGATTGTAAATCCCCTCGACGACCCGTTCTATTACTTGAACAACTTCATGCAAGTACTTGATTGGCTTGAGCATCGTTATGCCGATGTACTCAGTATCGAAGAGCAGGACTTCATCCGCGACTTCAATCGACTGCCCCGCGAGTCCCAGGCTTTGCTGGTCAGATTGGTGATGCGCAAGGGCGTGCATTTCAGGGTCGGCAAACTGAGTTACGTCGAAATCGGCGACATCGCCAGCGCCGCGGCGCCGCTACTGGCTTTGGGCTGGATCGACGAACAGTCGCCGCTGCCTGTCGAGGAGGTGTTCGAGGTGCTGCTCAAGGCCGAGATTCTCCAGTGTTTTGGCGATGCCATCGATCAACCGAAAGGCAAAAAGAGCGATTGGCTGCCGGCCCTGAGCGAGCAGTTTCCTGAAGAGCAAAGTTTTGCCCAGTGGTGCCCGGCACTGGATGACCGGTTGTTCAGCCTGACCGTCATGGGCCTGTGCGATCGGTTGCGCCTGATGTTCTTCGGCAATCTTTACCAGGATTGGTCGGAATTCGTTCTGGCTGACCTGGGCATCTACACCTACGAAAAAGTCGAGTTTTGCGCCGAGTCCCGAGGCTTGCGCAGCCGCGAAGACGTCGACGCCTGCCTGTTCCTGCACAGCTGTCAGCAGCATTTCGAGGCCGGTGAAGAGGTGGCGGTGGTTGTCGAGCAGATCAACAGGCTGGAACTCGCCAATCCCTGGCTGCAAAGACGTCGGGCCAAGCTGCTGTTCCAGATCGCTCAGCACTGCGAACGCATGGCGGATTTTTCCACCGCCCTGGGCCTCTACCGCGATTGCGCCTACCCCGGCGCACGCCTGCGGCTGATTCGCGTGCTGGAGCGCTGTGGTGAATTTCAACTGGCCATGGATTTGGCGAGCCACGCCGAGCAAACCCCGGAAAACGCCACCGAACATCAGCATTTATTGCGTGTGCTGCCCAGGCTGCGGCGCAAACTGGGCGGGCCGCCGATCAAGCGGCCAGCCCCGCGGCCCATGCAGCGCCTGGACCTGCAATTGCCCAGGCACGACCCGGCATTGTCGGTGGAGTATTACGTTCAGGCGCATCTGGCGGACGAGTCGGCACCGGTGCATTACGTCGAGAACAGCCTGATCAACTCGCTGTTTGGGTTGCTGTGCTGGCCGGCGATCTTCGCCCCGTTGCCGGGGGCGTTTTTTCACCCATTCCAGCGCGGCCCGGTGGACCTGCACAACGAAGACTTTCATGCGCGGCGCGCGGATCTGTTCCAGGCCTGCCTCGCCGAACTCGATGACGGGCGTTACGCCCAGACCATCCGCGAGCGTTACACCGCCAAGTGGGGCGTGCAGTCGCCGTTCGTATTCTGGGGCGCGCTGAGCGAGGAACTGCTGGAGCAGGCGCTCGACTGTCTGCCCGCCGAACACCTCAAGCACTGGTTCAATCGACTGCTGCTCGACATCAAGGCCAACCGCGCCGGCATGCCGGACTTGATCCAGTTCTGGCCGCAACACAAAACCTACCGAATGATCGAAGTCAAAGGCCCCGGCGATCGCCTGCAAGACAACCAATTGCGCTGGCTGGAGTTCTGTCACGAGCACCAGATGCCCATCGCCGTTTGCTACGTGCAATGGGTGGAGCAGGGCGCTTGAGCTACAGCATCGCTGTGCGGGCGTTGTGTGAATTCACCGCCAAGGTCGGCGACCTCGACCTGCGTTTCACCCCGTCGCCAACCGCGCTGGAAGGCATTGTCGGCCATCGCACCGTGGCGTCACGACGCAGCGAGGGTTACCAGAACGAGGTCGCACTCGAGGGCCAGTATCGAACCTTGAGCGTGAAAGGCCGGGCGGATGGCTACGATCCGGGGCAAAACTGCCTCGAAGAAGTCAAAACCTACCGGGGCGACCTGAGCAAGCAGCCGGCCAACCACCGGCAGTTGCACTGGGCGCAGGCGAAAGTCTATGGCTGGTTGATGTGCCAGAAACTGGATTTGGCGCAGATCGACCTGGCGCTGGTGTACTTCGACATCGTCAGCGAGAAGGAAACCTGTCTGGTCGAGACCTTCAGCGCCGCCGACTTGCAGCTGTTCTTCGAGCACCACTGCGGGTTGTTCCTGCACTGGGCCGAGCAGGAAATGGCCCATCGCGAAGGGCGCAATGTGGCGGCTCAACAGCTGAGCTTTCCCCATGCCGATTTTCGCCCCGGCCAACGGCATCTGGCCGAATCGGTGTTCAAGGCAGTCAGCACCGGCCGCTGTCTGATGGCCCAGGCGCCGACCGGTATCGGCAAGACCATTGGCACGCTGTTCCCGATACTCAAGGCCCTGGCGCCGCAGCAACTGGACAAGGTGTTTTTCCTCACGGCGAAAACCCCGGGGCGCAAATTGGCGCTGGACGCGGCTCAGGTCATCCTCGACAGCGCCGATGCACAGCCGTTGCGAGTCCTCGAGATGATCGCCCGGGACAAGGCTTGCGAGCACCCGGACAAGGCCTGTCATGGCGAATCCTGCCCGTTGGCCCAGGGTTTTTATGATCGTCTGCCGGGCGCGCGTCAGGCCGCCAGTCAATTGAGCCTGTTGAACCAGAGTGCCGTGCACGAGGTGGCCCTGCAGCATGAGGTTTGTCCTTATTACTTGAGCCAGGAAATGGCCCGCTGGGCGGACGTGGTGGTCGCTGACTACAACTACTATTTCGACTTCAGCGCGTTGCTGTTCGGGTTGGCCCAGGCCAATAACTGGAACGTCGCGGTGCTGGTGGACGAAGCCCACAACCTGGYGGAGCGCGGCCGGCAAATGTACAGCGCCAGCCTCGACCAGGCGACTTTGAACGGCGTACGAAAAACCGCGCCCGAGTCGTTGAAGAGATCCTTGCAGCGAGTCAATCGTGAATGGAATGCCTTGCACGATCAGCAACTCGGCCCCTATCAGGCCTACGACAAAGCCCCGGAAAAACTGCTTCAGGCCTTGTCCTTGTGCTGCGCAAGCATCGGCGACTACCTGAATGATCATCCTCAGGGCCTGGACAGCGGGTTGCAGAATTTTTACTTCGACATGCTGCAATTCGGCCGCGTGGCTGAACTGTTCGACGAGCATTTTCTATTCGACATCAGCAAGCGTGACCTCGAGCGCAAGCGCAATCTGTCGCARCTGTGCCTGCGCAATGTGGTGCCSGCCGGKTTYATCCGCCCGYGCCTGACKGCKGCGCGCAGCACSGTGMTGTTTTCCGCSACCYTGAGCCCTCGGCATTACTACGCCGACTTGCTGGGCACCCCGGCGAACACGGTATGGATCGATGTGGAATCTCCATTTCACGCCGATCAGCTGCAAGTGCACATCGTCAGCCAGATCTCCACGCGGTTCGTTCAC